>CAJXKU010000010.1 GCA_913055945.1 uncultured Lentisphaerota bacterium
TTCCGATTTCGATAGCGATTTCGATTTCGATCAAGAACACGCAGGAAAGCCCATGCTGTTTTATCCGGTGAAGTACCCCCCGCCGACAACCGCGTCAAGTGTGATACGAGTAATAAAGCCAAACCGCCGGGCGACGTGCATAGCCAGGAGCACCGCAAAAAGGCCGAAGCATACCGGAGACAAAGTCTCGCCGCGGGGTGTCAGGGCTGCTTCGCCGCCCGACGGGTGCAAAGTTGCGATATTGCAATCATTGCATGCATTGATGCAATCCTAGTTAGATCGACGCATTCAATTCTTCGATCGCGAGTTCCGCCTCTTCCCATTCAGCAGTCGCGTCATTGATTTCCTGCTGAATCTCTGCCAGGCGCCGGTTGATTTCTGCCATTTCAGAGCCTGAAGGCTCTTCGGCCTCTATGCGTTCAACGAGCTCCTGTTGTTCTTTCTGGAGGGCTTCCACCCTCTGTTCGGCTTCATCCGCTTTTCGGCGCAGGGGCTTCTGCTGATCGGCAAGTTCCTGTCTGCGTTTGGCCTCTTGCTGCCGTTCCTGTTTTCGCGTGATGCCGTTCTTATTACTTTTCTCCGATTCGTCCCTGTCGCAAACGGCGCGGGTAGTCTCCGGCTGCGCGAACTGCGTCGCGGATTTTTCGCGGTAATAATCGTAATCGCCGAAATACTTCGTAATTCCGTCGGGACCGATGGCATAGATGGTGTCGGCAACGTTTCGGATGAATGCAATATCGTGGCTGACAAAGCATAATGTGCCCTGGTAATCGCGAAGCGCCTGTTCAAGAGACTGACGGGTGGGAATATCCAAATGCGTGGTAGGTTCGTCGAGGAGGATAAGGTTCGGCGCGCGCAGCAGCAGGCGGCTCAACGCCAGCCGTACCTTTTCGCCACCGCTGAGGACGTTGACGTATTTTTCCACTGCATCGCCGGAAAAACCGAAGCAGCCGAGAAAATTGCGTACATCACCTTGCGCGGCGTCAGGGGCGGCTTCCTGCGCAGCCTCAAACACAGTGTGATCCGGCTGTATCACTTCCATGTAATCCTGTGCCTGATATCCTAAAACCACGTTTGCGCCGAGTTGACGCTTACCGTGCTGCAGCGGCAATTGTCCCGCCAACACCCGCAGCAACGTGGTTTTACCCATTCCGTTCGGCCCCACCAGCGCGGCTTTGGTGCCGCGTTCCAGCCGGACAGAAACATTCTCAAAGACGGGATTAGTGCCGTCGTACGTCACTGTGCCTTCGTCGATGCGAACCACTTCGAGGCCGGATCGTTGAGGCTGAGGAACTTTGACCCTGGCCGGCCGATCGATTTCCCCCGGCACGCGGATCTCCTCCATGCGGTCCAGCATTTTCAATCTGCTCTGGACCTGTGAGGCCTTACTGGCCTTGTATCTGAAACGGGCTACGAATCTTTCTACCTGGGCACGCTTGCGTTCCTGGTTTTTCCGGGCCGCTTCCAGTTGCTCCCGGCGCTTGGCACGCGCCGCTACGTAGTGATCATAATTACCGCTGTATTTTTCGATGCCACCTTTAGCAACCTCGAGTGTCAGGCTGGTGATGGCGTTCAGCAGATACCTGTCGTGGGAAATGAGCATTACGATGCCGTCAAAATCCCGCAAATACCCCTGCAGCCATTCTACAGCTTCCACATCCAGAAAGTTTGTCGGCTCGTCCAGGAGCAGAATATCCGGATTCGCGGTCAAGATTCTCGCCAGTTCTCCTCGCATTTGCCAGCCGCCGCTGAACTCGGAGAATGGGCGGGAGAAAACATTTTTTGAAAACCCCAGTCCGGACAGAATCGATTCTGCACGGCTGCGGATTTCGTAGCCACCCAGATCCTCGAAGCGGCTCTGGAGTTTCCCTAATCTGGAAAGGGTACCGTCGTCTGCGGACTGCGAGCCCTTAGCGACAAGCTGCGCTTCCAATTCGTCGATCTCATTCTGAATTCGGGTCAGTTCCCCTGCGGCATTTTCAGTATAAGACAACAGCGACTGGTCCGGGCCGAACGCAGACAGCTCTTGATGTAAATGCCCGATGCGGGTATCCTTCGGTACGGAAATCTCTCCCCGGTCCGGCACAAGCTCATTGGTTAAAAGCCTGAAAATTGTACTTTTTCCCGAACCGTTCGGGCCGGTTACCCCTACGTGCTCACCAGGGTTCACCCGGAAAGAAACATTCCGCAGAACTTCGTGTGTACCGAAATTTCTGGATACGTTTTGGAATTCAATCATGGTCAGACTACACTTCTATTGCTCCAAGGTGCCGTTTTCCTTCACATATTGCCGCTGCGCCCCTGTACAGATAGGTCACACTGACATTCAGCAGCATAGGCTGCGTTCCAACAGCGCAAAATAACAGGCGCCCATGTCAAAAGTTACTATTGACATGCGGTAACCGCGAAACACGCCAACACATACATATACAACAGAAAAAAGATTGATCCTAAATTTCGCAGTTGATTTTGTGGTTGCATATGCAAGGCAGCGAGATGACGCGGTAGTTCCTACCGCGAATCGACGCTAACGAAGCAGATGCAATCACAAAATTAACCCTTTAAGGTAAAAAAACCAAACAACTAACGTTTCACCCAATGGGTGAAACGTTCTAATGAACCAACACCTTATAAACCAATAAATTATACACCCTTTGGTTTTTCTACTGCGGATTTTAGGTTGATCGATATTGAAATCGCTATCGAAATCGGCATGCCGGACGATGCGATCCCGATCCCGATCCCGATACCGATTGCGACTTCGTGAGAGAATCATAATGCAATAAAATTCTCCTACGAGTCGTTTGGCCCGTCAGAGTTCATACTTCAGTATGGTTTGGCTTCATGCAGTCGCGGTACCGAGTCTCATACGAGGGACTGCGTCCAGCGTAACAAATACATCCTGGATGTTGACGACAGGCTAAACGCAGTTTGCTGAACGCAGTTCTCTAATACGAGCCTGGGCGCCGGCCAACGTCCGGACACCCCAGTATAAGACTCGGCAGACATGCTGAAGCATGAACTCCGACAAGTCGATCGCGCGGTTTTGGCTGGTCAGAGTTCATACTTTAGTATGCTTTGGATTCATACAGTCGCGGTACCGAGTCTCATACGAGCCTGGGCGCCGGCCAAGTCCTGACACCCCAAACAAGAGACAAACTGCGGATCACAAGTAAACGACTTGCTCAACCGGTACACTGGGATACCGGTACACTGGGATACCGGTACACTGGGATACCGGTACACTGGTACACCGGCACACCGGCACACCCCCGTCGCCTATTCCGTCTTCAGGTAGTTGTCGATGCCTTCAGCGGCATTGCGTCCGTCACTGATGGCACGTACAACCAGCGATGCTCCTTTCGACAGGTCCCCCGCGACGAAAATCCCGGGGGCGTTACTCATGAGGTTTTTATCCACCTGCGCCTGGCCGCGCTCATCCGTGTCCACGCCGTATTCAGTAAGCGTTTCGGCATTGCCTTCGTTGGTGAAGCCCATCGCGAGGAGAATCTGCTCCGCGGGTAATGTGAACTCGGAACCGGGGACTTCCCGGAATGTGGATTTGCCGGTTTCCGGATCAGTCTCCCACTCTACACGGACGCAATTCAGGGTGGTTACGTGGCCCTCCTGACCTTCAAACGATTTGGTCATCACGCACCACATCCGTTCACACCCTTCCTCATGCGATGTTGAAGTGCGCAGCTGGTAGGGCCATTCCGGCCACGGGGTACTCGGATGCCGCTGCTCAGGGGGTTGTTCCATGATTTCAACCTGCGTCACGGAGCGTGCCCCCTGGCGATTGGCCGTGCCCACGCAGTCGGCTCCGGTGTCGCCGCCGCCGATGACCACGACATTTTTGTCTTGAACATAAATTTCGTGTTCGTCTTCGATCGATTCAGCGTTGTTTCGTTTGTTCTGCTGGACGAGGAAATCCATAGCGAAGTCGATGCCCTCCAGTTCGCGTCCGGGTATGGGCAGGTCCCGCGGAACCCGGGCGCCGCCTGACAACAGGACGGCGTCAAATGATTTCTGCAGATACCTCATAGAAATATCTTTGCCGATGGTAACATCTGTTTCAAACGTTACGCCCTCTTTCACCATCTGTTCGAGTCGTCGATCAAGAACCCATTTTTCCAGTTTAAAATCGGGTATGCCGTAGCGAAGAATCCCGCCGGGGCGGGGATCTTTTTCGTACACGGTGACGCGGTGGCCTTTCCGGGCCAATTGCTGGGCGGCGGCAAGGCCGGCCGGTCCTGAGCCTGCTACGGCCACTTTGTATCCTGAGAGGGCATTCGGCGGTTGTGGAGCGATCCATCCCTGTTCCCATCCGTATTCCACGGTCTGCAGTTCGATCTGACGGATGCTTACCGCCGGTCGATTGATGCCCAGCGTGCAGGAGGTTTCGCACGGGGCAGGGCAGACGCGACCCGTGATCTCCGGGAAATTGTTCTGGGTATGCAGCAGCGCCAACGCTTTTTTCCACTGGCCGCGGTACACCATATCATTAAAGTCGGGGATCAGGTTCTGCACGGGACAGCCGGTGCCGTGACAGAACGGAATGCCGCAGTCCATACAGCGGGCCGCCTGGGTCCGGATGTCTTCATAGGATAACGGTTGCTCGACTTCCCGGAAGTCTTTGAGGCGTTCTGACTTGGGGCGTTTGGTCGGCCCCTGCCTGTCGTATTCTAAAAAACCGGTTGGTTTTGCCATGCCTGGGTATCTCCTTTATGTCTGTTTGTCGTTGCGACCTTACAGCATGTTTGTCTCTTGCGCTTCAGTCAAAGACTTCCTCGGTTGCTGAGACCGTTTCCGCATCCCTGTCTGTATCCCGGCTCATTCGTTCGAGAACGCGCCTGTACTCGATCGGCATCACTTTGACAAAATTCCGATGGTGCGTCGACCAGTGTTCAAGCATATGCCGGGCGCGGGCGCTGCCGGTATAGTCCAATTGTTTCTGCAGCATGCTGTAAAGGCATTCCCGATCTTCAGCCGCCCATACAGTTTCGATATCCACCATATCAAGGTTGCACCGGGTGTCGAACAATCCTGTTTCGTCGTAGACATAAGCTACGCCGCCGCTCATACCGGCGGCGAAGTTATAGCCGGTGCTTCCCAGGACCACGATTACGCCGCCTGTCATATATTCGCAGCCGTGATTACCGATGCCTTCAACGACGGCCCGGGCGCCACTGTTCCGGATGCCGAAGCGTTCCCCGACGAGGCCGTTGACGTACATTTCCCCTGTGATGGCGCCGTAAAGCATGACGTTTCCGGCGATCACGTTCTCGTGGGGCGTAAAGGTTGCCTCTCGCGGCGGATACAGAATGATTTTTCCGCCGTTCAGGCCTTTGCCGACGTAATCGTTGGCGTCACCGCAGTGTTCAATCGTGACGCCCGGTGCGAGAAATGCACCCAGACTCTGCCCTGCGGAGCCCTCCAGCTGGAGGCGGATCGTATCTTCCGGAAGTCCGTGACGGCCGTGGTGCTTGACGACTTCGCCGCTCAGACGCGCGCCGATTGTACGGTGAATGTTCCGGACCGAGCGGTCCAAAACGACGGATTCGCCCTTGTGCAGGGCAGGTGCTGCCGCTTGAATAAGTTCGTCATCAAAACAGGAAACCGGCTCGTAAAATGCTTCACGTGTGCAGTGCAGTGCTTCGTTATTTCCGCTGTCCGTGGACATAAGCAAAGGCGTCAGATCCACGCCCTGCGTTTTCCAGTGATCGATTGCGCGCTGGAACTTCAAACATTCGACATGACCCACCATCTCATCGACGGTTCGAAATCCGAGCATCGCCATGTGTTCGCGTAAATCCTGGGCGAGGAACCTCATAAAGTTCTCTACATGCTCCACGCGTCCCGGAAAGCAGGCGCGGAGCTGCGGATCCTGCGTAGCCACGCCGACGGGGCAGTTATTGGCATGGCATTTACGCATCATGACACAGCCCACGCACACGAGCATAATGGTGCCGAAGCCGAATTCCTCAGCTCCCATAAGCGCGGCGATCGCCAGATCTCGACCGGTCCGCAATTGGCCGTCCACCTGGACACGGATGCCGGAACGCAGGCTGTTCTGGCGCAGACACAGTTGAGTCTCCGCCAGTCCAAGTTCCCACGGGATGCCGGCGTGTTTAATGGCGGTCATCGGGGATGCGCCTGTTCCGCCGTCATAGCCTGCGATCTGCACCATGTCCGCCTGCCCTTTGGCAACGCCGGCTGCGATGGTTCCGACGCCTACTTCGGAGACGAGTTTCACCGACACCCGGCCGCGAGCGTTGGCACACTTTAAGTCGCTGATGAGCTGCGCCAGATCTTCGATGGAGTAAATATCGTGATGAGGCGGCGGTGATATCAGTGTGACGCCCGGCGTGGTATGGCGGACTTTTGCGATGTCTTCTGTGACCTTGTGGCCCGGCAGTTGACCGCCTTCGCCCGGCTTGGCTCCCTGGGCGATCTTGATCTGGAGTTCGTCGCAATTGATCAGGTATTCCGTGGTCACGCCGAAGCGACCGGAGGCCACCTGTTTGACTTTGGATTTGAGGTTTCTGCCGTCCGGCTGTTCTTCATAACGGGCCGGATCTTCGCCGCCTTCGCCGCAGTTACTGCGCGCGCCGGCTCGATTCATGCCGGCGGCAATGGTTTCATGTGCCTCCTGACTGATCGAGCCGAAGGACATGGCTGAGGAGAAGAAACGGGCTGTGATCGATTCTACCGGTTCTACTTCTTCCAGCGGTATGGGGTCCTGTTCGGCGAAGTCAAACATGCTGCGCAGCGTCAGGTGCTGCTGCGCCTGATCGTTGATGGCGTGCGTGTATTCCTTGAAGCGCTCGTAATCGCCTTCCCGCACAGCGCGCTGGAAAAGGGGAAGTGTGGTCGGGTTCCAGAGGTGTTTCTCGCCGGTGGCGCGGAAGTAGTGCTCCCCGCCGGCATCGAGGATTTCGGAGACAGGTTGATGTTGCGGGTATGCGCGGCTGTAACGTTCTTTTACTTCACGCGCAATTTCGTCCAGCCCCGCACCCTCAATCCGGGAGGTGGTACCGGTGAAGTACCGGTCAACGACAGTTCGGTTCAGTCCCACGGCTTCAAAGATCTGCGAACCGTGGAAACTGCGGATTGTGGAGATGCCCATTCGGCTGAGTGTTTTGAGCAATCCCTTTTTCACAGCAGTGATGTAATTGTCGGTCGCTGTGTCCGCAGAGATGTCCGCTTCCAGAAGTTGATTTTCCGCCAGTTCCCGGACGGTCGAAAACGCCACGTGGGGGCAGACCGCATTTGCGCCGAAGGCGATCAGCATCGCGTAATGCATGACTTCGCGGACTTCTCCGCTTTCGACAATAATGTCTACAGATGTGCGTAAGCCTTTACGGATAAGGTGATGATGCAGTGCCGAGCTGGCCAGCAGGATCGGTATCGGCGCGTGGTTCTCATCCATGTTCCGATCCGTCAGTGTTAACAGCGTGGCGCCGGAGGCGATGGCATTCTCCGCCTCGTGGAAAAGGGCATCGAGCGCGTATTCGAGGGCATCCCCTGCACCTTCGGCATCGACCCGGAAAAGGGCATCGATGTCTGCATTGTTGACTTCAGGGGATTCAGCTTGGCGGATGCGGCTTATATCTTCGGGGGTTAAGACCGGGTGGTGCAGTTTGAGCATATGGCAATGTTCGGGTGTTTCATCCAGCAGATTGCGTTCCCGGCCGATGAAACTCATCAGTGACATAACAAGTTCTTCGCGATACGGGTCGATCGCCGGGTTCGTAACCTGGGCAAAAAGCTGCTTAAAGTATGTGAAGAGCAGTTGCGGCCGCTTCGAGAGCACAGCAAGCGGCACGTCGTGGCCCATGGAGCCGACTGCCTCCTGACCTCTGGCGGCCATGGGGCCGATCAGCGTCTTGAGCTCCTCCTCTGTATACCCGAAACCCTGTTGTTTCCTGCGCAGAACGGCGGGGTCTTCCGGTTCGATTTGGGCCGGGGCCAGAAGTCCCCGTAACTCAATGCGGTTATCGCGAACCCAATGCCTGTAAGGGGCTTGGCGGGAGATGTTTGCTTTGATTTCGCGGTCGGGCACGACCCGCTGCTGGTGCAGATCGACCAGCAGCATTCGGCCCGGAGCGAGACGTCCATGTGAGCAGATGCGTTGCGGCTCCAGATTCAGCACGCCTGTCTCCGAGGCCATGACCACGAGATTGTCGTGGGTGATGGTGTATCGTGCCGGACGCAGTCCGTTACGATCCAGGTTCGCGCCGATGAAGCGCCCGTCTGTAAAGGCTAAAGCTGCAGGCCCGTCCCAAGGCTCCATAAACGCGCTATGGAATTCATAAAATGCCCTTTTATCCTCGCTTATATGAAAAGTGTTCCCCCATGGTTCGGGCACAAGCATCATCATGGCGTGGGGTAGCGACCTGCCGCCGTGAACGAGGAGTTCAAGCGCATTATCGATGGTGGCCGAATCGCTGCTTCCCGCCCCTGTCGCCGGGAGGATCGTGTTGATATCGTCGCCCAGTAAAGGGGAACTCATTTTACTTTCCCGTGCCCGCATGCGGTTGATATTGCCATGGAGCGTGTTGATTTCGCCGTTGTGTGCAAGCATGCGGAAAGGCTGGGCAAGACTCCAGGTGGGCGCTGTATTTGTGCTGTAACGTTGGTGTACGATGGCGAAATGGCTTTTGTACGTCTCATGGGTCAGGTCCGGGAAGAATTGATACAATTCTGTACCTGTAAGCATCCCTTTGTAGACGACTGTTTTCGAGGAAAGGCTGGCTACGTAGAACGAACTCGTATCTGCGTCCTTCAACTCCGCGACCGTCTTCTCGGCGCGGCGCCGGGCGACGTAAAGTTTGCGTTCGAAAACGTCGGGTGAAAGGTTCTGACGCCCCACGAAAAACTGTTCGAATTGCGGCATGGTGTCGCGGGCAAATTTACCCAGGCAATCCGGGTTGACAGGGACAGATCGCCACCCCAGCGGCACCATGCCCTCGGTTTTGACAGCTTGTTCCATGGCGTGTCGACAGGCCTCAGCGGATTCGGTATCGGTGGGCATAAACACCATGCCCACGGCATAATCATCGAACGGGGGTAATTCAAAATTCAGGCCTGCCTCTTCACTCCGGAAGAACGAATCCGGTTTCCCCAGCAGCAGACCCGCACCATCGCTCGTTGCCTGATCGCCGCCCACGGCGCCGCGGTGCTCAAGATTGACCAGGATCTGGACTGCATCTTCGACCAGGTCGTGCCGGGGTGAAGAGGTGAGATCCGCAATGAAGCCCACGCCGCAACTGTCGTGTTCATACTCAGGACGATACACCCCGCGGGGCTCAAACTGGTTGGAAGGCGCGGTCCCGCTGAAAGAGGCTGATTGCTGATTCTGTGTTTTGGCAGTGTGTGGCATAAGGTGGTTTCATCCTCTCTGTGTACGTTTTGCCGTCATTGCGCGTGAATGTATTTACACGTCATCATTTAAGCGTAGATGCTGGTTGTCCTGGCGTACGTATTGGCCAGCTGCTGTTTGTTGCGAGCTTCCGGTGTTTGCTATTCCGGAGGCCAATCCAGAAGGTGGTTAGCATAAATTGTGCCAATTATGCAAAAGAAAATATAACCTGCTGGAGTGAGGGGAGCGTGAGTGATGAGACGTTGGGTTTTATTCGTCGCTCTGGTCAGGTTTTTCCCGGTAGCGGTGCAATCTTGTAACAAGAAGGTCGCATAATGATACAAAATTGTGTTTTCCGGGCTTGCTATTCGGACTGTTCAGAGGGCGTCGCGGCCCACGCGGTTCCTCTGATCAGGAATTTTTCGAATATGTTCTGCTGGCATGCGTGGCCATCATGGCCCAAAGCCAGCCAGAAAACTTTACCTTTTCCCCAGGGTTTTACCCAGGCCACCGGTACGGTAGTGTTTTTCCACAGAGCATGTGCCAGAATATGGTTTCGGGGGGCATAACTTGTAACGTACATCTCATCTTCCACGAAGAATTCCGGCGGGTCTGCGTCAACAAGGTCTTTCGTAACGGGGTGTTCCGGATCGGCGATCATCACCTGGTACGTGCGGTAGTGGGGGTGGGTCATAAAGTGGCCGCCGATCATCGCTGCATATTCAGGGCAGTTGCGGAAAGAATCCGCTGCTGAATGTACGCCCACAAAGCCTTTACCAGCGGCAACCCAGTCCAGAAGGCCATCGCGTTGTGCGGCTGTAAGTTCACCTGCGGTATAGTAAAACACCAGTACGTCGCAGGTTTCAAGCGTGCCATCTGCGAAAACGGACAGATCGTTTTCTATATAGGTAACCTCGAATCGATCATCAGCGTCCAGAATGCGGTGGATTTCCTTTCCGCAAGCCTGATAATCGTGAATTTCACCGCCGGCGAGTATGAGTGTTCGGATCGGAGTCATAATGTCCTTTCATCATTCCGTGGTCAGGGTATGTACGTGTCATTGGAAACAGGACGCTAAAAAAAATACTGAGAAGACGCGAGAATCGGGATCAATTGTGAACAGATGGCCAACGTTTTAAGAGCGTGGTTCAGGGTTACACGTGCGAAAGAGGCTGTTTGCCGACAGGATACACATTGAATCCGATCCGATACAGCTGATTCTGATCTAAAACGTTCCGTCCGTCAAAAATGAACGCAGGCTTCTGCATTGCGCGATAGATCTTTTCGTAGTCAAGCTCCTGGAATTCCGGCCACGGCGTAAGCACGGCGATCGCATGTGCGCCTTCGGCGGCAGCGTATGGGTCCTGTTCAAAGGTGATGTTTTCCGGATCAACTTCGCTGAGGGCGCTCTTTGCATTATCCAGCGCCTGGGGGTCGGTGACCACGACCCGAGCTTTTTCTTCCAGAAGTTCCCGGCACACCGTGATCGCCGGACTGTCCCGGGTGTCGCTCGTCTGGGCCTTGAATGCGAAACCGAATACTGCTATCGTTTTGTCAGCCAGTGTGTTGAACATTGTTCGCATCATTCGCCCCACGAATCGCTGTTTCTGGTATTCGTTCATCTGAATAACGCCTTCCCAGTAGCGGGCAACTTCCTGCAGTCCGTAGTACTCGCAGAGGTAGACCAGATTGAGAATATCCTTTTTAAAGCATGATCCGCCGAAACCGATGCCGGCGTTCAGGAATTTCGATCCAATCCGGTGATCCATGCCGAGTGCGCGTGCCACCTCATCAACGTCCGCATCGGTCGCTTCGCACACGGCGGATAAGCTGTTGATTGAACTCACGCGCTGGGCCAGGAAGGCGTTGGAGGCAAGCTTGGACAGTTCACTTGACCAGACATTGGTGGTAACAATGCGTTCTGAAGGTACCCAGTGTTCGTACAGGGCCACCAATTCGCGAACTGCAGCCCGGCCACGTTCTGTGTCTCCTCCCCCTATCAGAACCCGATCCGGTTCTTCTAAATCATGTATAGCAGTCCCCTCCGCCAGAAATTCCGGATTTGACACGACCTCAAAGTGGCAATCGTCGTTTCGCGATTCGAGGATACAATGCATGGCTTCGGCTGTTTTGACAGGCAGTGTACTTTTTTCCACCACGATTTTGTCAGAGCTCGAATTATCCCGGATCAGCCGCGCCGTTTTCTCCCAGTACTGCAGATCTGCAGCGCGGCCGGCGCCGTGACCGAATGTTTTCGTGGGTGTATTCACGCTGACAAAAATGATATCGGCAGCCTCGATGTTGCCGCAAATATCTGTGGTGAAAAAGAGGTTTCTGTCCCGCGTCTCCTGAATTACCGCGTCCAGGCCCGGTTCATAGATCGGCAAAGGACCCGACTTCCACGCTTGAATGCGTTCTTCATTCACGTCGGCAACCACGATACGATGTTCCGGGCAGTGCTTAGCGATGACCGCCATTGTGGGGCCTCCCACGTATCCTGCCCCGATGCAGAGGATGGTCTTCACTTGGCGTCCCTCCGTTTTAATTGTTGAGTCTCAACACGGCCGGTTCGTCCTGCGGCTGTATAATCAGGAAGGCAACGGGTTGAAGCTGTATTTCTGCCGCGTATTTTGAGTTGTCATTGTTGCCTTCGTTCATGGCGTAACATAATAGTTTCGCAGTGTCCGACGCACAATTCTGGTGTCTGACACCCCCTTCAGTTGTTAAAAAGGAATTCAGCGCAAGCGTGCCGTGGCTGCGACGGCATCTCATCGCACAAGCACGGTTCACCGCGCCCGGAGGTTGTCTTTCGTATACAATATTTTGACACACTATGTTCTCACGTTAAATTATGAAGCGTTTCTCCAGCGAAAAATATGGGGTCTTCGGTAAGCCGGAGTGGCGGAACTGGCAGACGCGTCGGACTCAAAATCCGATGGAGGTAAAACTCCGTGTGGGTTCGAATCCCACCTCCGGCACCATTCATCCTCTTGTTTTCTGTCTTTATTCCCGTTTCTGCAATGTTCGCCTTCGGTTTTAACTTCCCTCGCCTGAACTTCTCGTATGAGGCAATTGCATTGAGCGTGTCGTTATCGTTAAAACCGCGATTAGTCTCTTGTTCGGGGTGTCCGGACGTTGGCCGGCGCCCAGGCTCGTATGAGACTAACTGCGTTAAGCGTGTCAAACTGCGTTCAGGAATTGCGTTCAGCATGTCGTCAACGTCCAGGGTGTATTTGTCACGCTCCACGCAGTGGCTCCATCCAATGGCTGGACGCAGTCCCTCGTATGAGACTCGCCGGGTAAAGATCCGGCTGAAGCCGGAACTACAAGCAATTGTCTCCCTGGATATCTGAAGGTTTGTAGTACCGCCTTTAGGCGGTCTGCTGAATTCTTAAAGGCGGCGAGTCTCATACTGGGGTGTCCGGTGGCTACACCGGCGGTAAGGCTCGTATCAGCCCCCTGCGTCCCTCAACGTGCACATCGGACAGACATAATGCCACAGCGTTTTGTCCCGCTTTATGATACGTTGTAATTTGCCCCTTATGTTCAGCATTCATTTGCATTCTTACTTCAAGCGTGTTAGTTTAAAAACAGCCGGAAGAAGTCAACAGCACACAGAGGGGAGTGTCTCAATGGTCAGAAAGACTTTAGCCGCAATTGCCCTATGTTTTTTAATTGTAAGTCAGCCGGCAGTTGGGGAAGACCGCATCACCCTGAAGTCCGGGAAAACCATTAGCGGGAAGATACTTGAGTATCACGACGGCATTCTCCGAATAAGGACGCCTGCCGGGAATATACGAAAAGGAAAAATGTCCAGGGTTAAGAAAATCGATTTTGATGCTGAAAAAACTTCAGCCGAGCCTTCCCGGCACTCAGCTCCGCAACGGAACAGAGATGACGTCTTAACAGCCGCTGATGTCGTTAAAAACGTTGGTAAGTTCGAAGGACAACGTACGAAAGTTGTCGGGTATGTAGATGACTTCGAATCGCCGATGATGGATAAGGAAAATTTCACGATTGTTCTCGATTCAGGTCTGTTTCTCAACATGAGACGGGACTCGTTCGAATCACAATATCTGGAGATAAAGGATCTACCCCAATCCTATGGCAAGTACAAAGAGATACGATATAGCGTACGTTTTAACTTTAAGAGTTTTGATAAGAACATCAAACTACGCAAATACCGCAATGAAGCCGAGTATTATGAGGACGACGTAGATGAAGAGAAAACAAACGAACGGCCTATTCTAACGCCCGGCACAAAAATTAAATGCCGCGGCAAAATTACCAAAAAAGGTCGTCAGGTGATTATGGAAAAAGCCCGTTTACTCGATGTCGAGTGATATAAACGAGGAGTTATTATCCTAGTGTGGTGTATTCCAAATGCGTTTACAGAATGTGGCGCTATTTCACTAAGGCGGCGGACAGATAGTGTCATATTACGACTGGGCAGGGCGAAAAAGCGGACGATGGTTCGAGACAAGGTGCGGGACAAAGTTACAAGGGACATTTCGCAATTTTCTTACCGCGCAAGGCAAATGACAAACCGTGCACCGTATAAAATAACGCCACATTATGTAAGCGCATTTGACATACACCACATTAAACTGCCGACATTCTTCCATTCAGGCAGCCGGGACGGTTGACGGCACACGTGCATAGAGGGCACTGGCTGTAGCATCGTACACGGTCATCTCCACCACCGCCCCCCGCTGGAGGTCTTCAGTGGGCTCAAAAAGACAGACCTTATTCTGGCGTGAACGGCCTTTCCAGCGGGCGGGGTTCTTTGGACTCGGGCCATCCACAAGTACTTGCACCCGCCGGCCAATAATCTGACGATTCAGACGCTCACTCCGCCCCTCTAAATCGGCGAGCAACACCTGATTGCGCCTCTCTTTCTCTTCCTGAGGTACGTCATCCTCCAATGCCGCCGCCTCGGTTCCGGACCTCGGAGAGTACTTGAAGATATAGGCCATTTCAAATGCCGCTTGCTCCATGATTTCGCGAGTCGCGCCGAAATCCTGCTCAGTCTCACCGGGGAACCCCACCATGACATCAGTACTGAACGTACACTCAGGAACGGCGCCACGTATGCGGGAAACGATGCTTAGAAACATTTCTGCGGTATAGCCGCGCCGCATTCGTTCCAGGATGCGATTCGAGCCTGACTGTAAGGGAATGTGGAAGGCGTTGCAAACCTTGGGCAGGTTGACCATTGCATCAATCACGGAATCGTCGATAAATTTCGGGTGTGGTGAGGTAAAACGTATCCGTTCAACGCCCGGAACTTCATGTACAGCCTTGAGGAGGTCAGCAAAAGGGCGCTCTCCGCAATCGGCAAAGTCTGCCCTGCCTTGCCGTTTTTCCACAACGCCATATCCGGTAATGCTCTGTCCCAGCAGGTATATTTCCCGAACACCTCCTTGTACGAGCTCCTCCACTTCCTGAACCACCTCCGGAATGGGCCTGCTCTTCTCCCTTCCCCTGACGTGGGGTACAATGCAGTAGGAACAGAACTGGTTGCATCCACGCATCACTGACACATAGGCCGATATCTGCCCTTCTTCACGGCTGGACGCTGCATTCACAAGGCTGTCAGACCTATCCACAGCCACCACGGGACCATTTCCGGCCGCAACTTCTCCGATGATATACGGTATCTGATTCAGCTGATCCGTGCCTACAACAAAATCCACGTGATTTAAAGTGGACAGTAATTGCCGTCCCAAATTCTGGGCCATGCATCCCACAATTCCTATGACAGGCGCCTGCTCGGCGTTTCTTTTCAGCCGCCGTAATGCCCCCACTTTGCCAATAACCTTGTCCTCCGCCTTTTCGCGGACGCTGCAAGTGTTAAAAATAAGGACATCCGCCTCTTCTTCGCAAAAGGTCTGCTGATAGCCCTGTTCGCCCAGCATGCAGCGGATTCGCTCAGAATCGCGCTCGTTCATCTGGCATCCGTACGTACGTATATAAAAGCGTAAGGCCATAGTTGCGTTTACCAAGCGAAACCCCGAACTTCTTTTTAACGCTGAGCTTCCACGATGAAAGCCGCCCTCCGGTTCTCTTTGTATTCTTCGGGGGTGCTTGCGTTTTTGACAGCCGGTTTCTCTTCCCCGTATGCCACGGTTTCAATTCGTTCACTGTCGACACCTTGAGTGGTCAGATATTCTTTCACAGCCAATGCTCGTCGCTCGCTCAGCCCCCGATTATACTCGGCACTCCCTCGTTTATCCGCATGACCTTCTATAATCAGGTCATAGTTGGTATGCTCTTTCAGATACTCGGCCAGAGAGTCCAGCTTCGCTCTTTCGGCCACACCAATGGCGGAACGATCAAACGCAAAATAAACTTTCATGTCCAGTCGCTTCGTGATCGTACCCGCTTTCTCTTCTTCGGTCTTTACCGCTTCTCCTAAAGCTTGCCAGTCTGCAGACGCGGGCTCCTGCATGTCGATATCACTTGGGCTCCCACCCCCGGACGCCGGGTCAACCGTTTTGGCGCCACCGGACAATTCCGGCCCGCCACACCCCGTAAACACCATGCTCACAATTACGGCTGCTGAAACGATCACAATCGGTAACCATCCGTTCGGTCTTTGCGCGTTTCTCATAGGGTATCCCTTTCCTTTCATGACTCTGGTTGCGTCTCTCTGGCATCAACGGTTCCGTTAAGCTTACTCGAAGTATCCTCTCCTTCGCTACAAACCGCTTCGTTTTCTCAATCGGAATGGCGTGTTGTTCTTTCCGTTTGGTTCCGCTTGTAGTATAACACGCCACGCAAATTTTCTAAATCCTCGTGAACGAATTTAAGATTCACATTCTAAAAAGCGCCTGTTTTACTTAATTCCGCATGAACACAAGGCATCCATTCGCTGATTTGGATCTCCTGTGGGCAGAACTCCTCACACGCGCGGCATTGCACGCAATCCTCTGCGCGGGTACCTTCCTTCATCCGCTGATAAACTCCTCGCTGCTGTGGCATCTTGTTGTATATGTAACCGGTATTATACATCCGGAGATTTCGAGGTATATCCACCCCGTAAGGACAGGGCATACAATATCGGCATCCTGTACAAGGAATAGGACGCAACTGCTCATACACGTCCCGGACCTGCGCGATAATTTCGAGCTCTTCGTTGCTTAAAATATCCACGCCGGAACGATCCGCAATGGCCAAGTTCTCCTCCACTTGGCTCATTGAACTCATTCCGCTCAGAACCACACTGACTTCAGGCTTATGCCACAGCCACAACAGCGCCCATTCGGCCGCAGATCTTTTAACGGGTGCGTTATCCCAAAGCTTCTGGATCGCCGGTGGGGGATCCACCAAATTGCCCCCAAGCAACGGTTCCATGACCACAACGGGAATGTCCCGGGACGCAGCAAGCTCCAAGCCTTTGGTCCCCGCTTGTACATTCTCGTTCATGTAGTTGTATTGGATCTGTGCAAGGGCCCATCCGTCATAATCGCAGATAATATGCTCAAAACCCTCATAGGGACCATGGAAGGAAAATCCCAGTGCCCCGATTCTTCCGTCGTTGACAGCCTCGCGGGCCCAGTCCAGCACCCCGAGATCCCGTACCCGGTCCCACTTATCTTTGTTTAGCCCATGAAGCAGATAGTAGTCGATGTGCGTATCGTCCAGCTTTTCAAGCTGCTCATTACACAGACGGTCGAAGTCGGCGTATTCCTGTACTTTGGGGACCGGCATTTTCGTCGCAAGCTTTACCTTATCCCGATACCCGTCTTTCAACGCGCGCCCAACGATACGCTCACTCTCGCCTCCGTGATACATGTACGCCGTGTCCACGTAGTTCACGCCTTCATCGATCGCGCGGCGCAACATACGGATCGCTTCAGCCTCCTGCACTTCCCCCGTTTCCGAATCCTTCGGGAAACGCATACATCCGAACCCCAGGGCCGAAACTTCAAATCCGCTCTTGCCGAATTTACGGTATTTCATATATACTGCTATCCTCAGTTCTCTCTACTCTCAATCACCAATTTTCTTTGCAAGAGCTGCCACTCGGCGTCCCAATTTCCGGGCATTTTCCGACGTTGCTTCATCGGGACTGCCTGTGCAGGAAACGCCGTAGTGCCCGGTCGCTTCGAGAGGGTCGCCCACGACAATCATTCCGTATATCATCATTGCCTGCAGTATACCGAGCAGCGTGGTTTCGCGGCCGCCCTGGTCACAGCCGGCCGTCGCAAAAGCCGCCCCGACCTTATCCGCCATCTGTTTCCTCACTGTAACATATTTATCGAAAACTTCCTTGAGCTGGGCTGCCATAGAGCCGAAGTAGACAGGACTACCGGCAATAATCCCCTGCGAACCGGTGAAGTCTTCCTCGGTCACTTCACCCGCTTCCTTGAGTAAGACGTCCACACCTTCTACTTCCTCAACACCTTCAACGACCCGTTCCGCCAGTTTCCGCGTATTCCCGGTTCCGGAAAAGTACATGACCAAAATCTGCATGATTCATCCTCCTATTTCTTCTGGTTAAACGCCCTAGCCTGAATTATGCATAAATCCGGAGCAGACCGATCAGGGCTTCCTTGTATAAATCTCCGTCACACAAGCAAATGGCTTATGGCCTGCCGCATCGAGACTTTTGAATTTTATGTACCTGCCTTTTACGCTTTTTTCAAATTCAGCCGCCTTTATATCCTGATCGCCCTTGAATTTTCCCGTTTTGACCGGTTCTCCCAAGTCATCGGGCGTACTGCCGACAAAGAATTCATATTCTGTGATACAACCGTTGGTCGAATCATCCTGGCGGGGAACATAGGCGAATCCGCCTATATCACGCGTTTTTCCCATGTCGATGATAATGTAATGCGGATGGTCGGGTTTATTGTTTTTAAACTCCGTGTGCCATTTTGTTTCCGTGTTTCCGTCAATGGTATGCGCGGGAACCTTGTTATTATGCGTGGATACACTGTCAGCCTCTACCACTTCCCAGTTCTTCCGTGAATGTAAGTCCAGATCTTCGAGCCTGTGACTACTTACCGAAACGGGGACAAACACACCGGTTTTTGAGGTTGTCCTGTTCTGCTTTTTCCCGCGCTTAATAACGACTTTGCCCACGGATGCGGGACCGTCGATTTCAGCTTTCCTCGATATGGACACCATCTGCCGTGGCCTGTTCTCTTGACCCCGATGAGGATGATCACCGATAACTCCGCCGCTGTAATGCACCTGAAACTTAAACAATTCCAAAGCCATTTTATCGTCCCACACGCTTCCCCGCAGATAATTCACATCAGTCTGGGTGCCCCACAAAGCACCGTGTACAATCTGCCAGATCCCATCCTTCTTCTTCGCAGTGATACGATGATGCTCACCACAGAGGTATACATCCACGCCGTAATCAACCATGGTTTGCCAGAACTCGCTGTCCCGCCCCCCTTTCAACATATTTGCACTTGAGTTTTTACTCTTTACCGGACCAATCACCGGCACATGTCCCTGGACAATAACAAAGTCTTTGTCGCTATACTTCTGCAGCATTTTTTTCAGCCATTGGAGCTGTTTTCCGGAAACGCTCATTTCCATCCGGTCACCCGCCTTTTCAAAGGTATCCACCGAAATCACGGCCAGATTTTCTTCCGTAAACGCATAGGCGAGGCCTTTTTTATGTGAAGGCCCGTTCCGGGGCATATCAAAAATCGAAGCAAACTGCTCCGCATAAACCGGCGCCAGACGCATTTTTTTCAGACCCTGGTCGTCGCCGTACTCGTGATCACCCGGCGCGACATAAAGCTTGATATTTTTGTCTTCGAACCGCTCTTTGAAGCCGCCCCAGTACGCCCGCGTCTTCCGGCGGACCTGTTTTTTATTCTTCCACCATCGGGCGTCCATTATGTCACCTGCATTCAACGAAAAAGCCGGACCTTCCCGCTTCATGCCCGTAAGAAACCAGTCCATTGCCTGCTCCCAGCCGGGTTGCGGATACTTAATATTCCAGTTATACAGATCCGGAAAACTCGTAAAACGAAAATTCGCTCCATTCTCAGATGTGGGAAATTCAAACGTTTTCCACTTTTGTTCACCCTCGCCAGAGGGCTCTGTTCCACCTGTCGCAGACTCGCACACAAACGGCAGTAGGGCCACGCCTACCAGGACAAAACAATGCACCAGCCTCGTCAAACAGTCTCTTTTGTCGTTTTTTCCAATACAGAAGTTCATATGGATCACCTTTTGCCTTTTGTTTACGTTTCAGTGTTTTTCTCCAGAAACTGCACACCAAATTGATCAGAACTCGTCTACCTACTGCCGAGTTTGACCTTACAGGCTCAGCGGCCACAATGCCTGCCGAACACCCCTCAAGGCCTCTGTAGCAGATTCTGATCCTCATCTCCGCTTAACTTATGCAGAATGTGAAAGGCCGTTCGGTTCCTTGACATATTCTCGTAATTTAGAATGAGCCTGAGCGCCGCCACCTTGTCGGCAACCCGTTAATCTTGTACAGATAGTATTGTTCCCCGGTTCTATCAGGTAAGTCGCGACTGCCAGTGGCAACCTTTGGCCGCGGTCGGCGGACACGGCCTGCCGGGACAGCAAAACGCGCCCCGCCTTTGCAAGCTGGTATAACGCAACCGCCTGAATCTCCAGGAGTTTTGTTTTCTGTTCACGCACATAGCCGGCGCCCAGTGCCGACACGACCCCGTACATCATGCATGGCTAGATTCCTTCTTCCAGCATTTCCACAGCCACCTCGACGATACGATTCTTATCCGGAATCATCCTCTCCTCCAGGACCGGACTTGCCGGGAACGGCACATCAGGGGAAGCGAGACGCCGGACAGGCGCATCGAGGTACTCGTATATATTCTCCGATATCCGTGCGCTGATTTCCCCTCCTACCCCGCCGGTACGAGGCGCTTCCTGCACAATAAGAACACAACCTGTCTTGCGCACCGAGGCAAGCAGGGTTTCGGTATCCATGGGTGAGAGCGTCCGCATATCCACCACCTCGGCCTCCACGTCGCTTTTTTCCAACTCCTCGGCGGCCTTTTCAGCCTCCCGCGTCATCCCGGACCAAGCCACTATAGTGATATCCTGCCCTTCCCGCGCAATCCGCGCCTCGCCCAATGGCAATATCCCCCGGCAATCATCGTGTTCGTCATCATCCGCCACCTGCCCCTGCTGTTTGTAAAGCATTTTGTGTTCTAAAAACAGGACAGGATCCGGATCCCGTACAGCCGTCTTCAATAAACTTTTCGCGTCGTATGGGGTAGCCGGAGCTATGACTTTGAGCCCGGGCACGTGCACGAACCAGGCCTCAAGGGATTGAGAATGCGTGGGACCATAGCAGCGCCCCCCGCCCGTAGGCGTACGTATCACGAGCGGACACGATGCCTGTTCGCCGAATACATAACGCAGTTTTGCGGCCTGATTCAGGAGCTGATCCGCCGCCAGCGCGATGAAATCCATAAACATAAACTCCACCACGGGGCGCCTCCCCTCAAGCGCTGCGCCGATTGCTGCCCCCGCAGTGGTGCCTTCGGATATAGGGGTATCCATGACCCGCTCTGCGCCGAATTCATCGATCAAACCACGCGTCACGCCGAACGCACCACCGTACGCTCCGATGTCCTCCCCCATAAGGAAGACATCCTCATCCCGCCGCAGTTCTTCGGTAAGCGCCTCGCGGATAGCGTCACTATAGCTGATCTGTCGCATAAAGTCCTTTTTCCAAATCATCCGGGTCAGGGAAAGAACTTTCCCGGGCGAATTGTTCTGCCTGCTCGAGCTGTTGCTGCACTTCGTGTTGCAGCTGATCTGTACCATCGGGGTCCATGAAGCCCTCAGACTCGAGTTTTTCTCTGAACCGCCGAATCGGGTCCTGTTGCCATGCTTTTTGCTCTTCTTCCGCTGATCTGTATCTGCGCTGATCACCTCGTGAATGCCCAGACAACCGATAGGTTTTGCATTCAATGAGGCTGGGACCCTTCCCTCTGCAGGCACGTGCACGCGCTTCCACAACAGCTTTCCGGACGGCCGACACATCATTACCGTCAACGCTCACGCCCGGAAAACCGTAAGCTCCTGCCCGATCGGCGACGTTCTCGATAGACAATGCCTGGTGCACCGGGGTGGACATCGCGTACGCATTATTTTCGCACACATACAGCACCGGCAGATCCCACAATCCGGCCATGTTTAGCGACTCATGGAATGTCCCCTGATTACTCGCCCCGTCCCCGAAAAAGCACACCGCCACAGCATCCTGCTGCCGTCGTTTGAGCGATAATCCGACGCCTGTAGCAACGGGAATACTGCCTCCTGTGATGCCGTTACCCCCCAGAAAGCCCAGGGAATAATCCCCCATCAACTGACTCCCGCCGCGTCCTCCTGAATACCCCGTCTTCTTTCCGAAAAGTTCAGCCATCATAAGCCGCGGATCCCCGCCCCGTGCAAGAAAGTGACCATGCCCCCGGTGCGTACTGGTGATATAATCACTCGGAGACAACGCTGCCATAACGCCCACAGCCACTGCCTCCTGCCCGGTGCAGGGATGCATGGTGCCCCGGATTACTCCCTCGGTAAAAAGCTGCTCCACTCGCTGCTCAAAGAGCCGGATCAGCAGCATCTGCCGATAGTATTCAACGTTCTCGTCCATTTGCGCCTGTTTCCTCAAGCCGTGGTTTCGCACGAGTGATTTTTCACCCCGCGGTTTCTTTTATAAATCTACGTTCCGATAATCACACTTACAGCGCTGCCGCCGGGATCTACACTGTTCACCATGACCTGGTTCAACGCTTGCTCCCACGCCCCATCCCGAACGATGTCCAGGTTTTCCGCGCCCGCCCCCGGCGTTCCCAGATTCAGCACCGGCGGGATATAACCATTCTCCATAGCTGTTACCGCTGCTGCCAACTGCACGCCCCCGCCCGCGCCCAGACATTCACCGGTCATGGGTTTGGTTGTCGTCACGGGAATGGCCGCTTGACCGGTTTCACAGATATCTCGACATCCTGCGACCTCGATCTTATCGGTCCCCGCATCTCCATCGGCATGCGCGAAGATACAATCGATCTCTTCCGCCGCAGTTTCTGCATCACACATGACCGTACGCATGGCATCAAGAACAGGGTTTCCCTCCGTGTCTTCACGAACGGTCGCCCCGTCTTTTCTCTCCATAGGGCATGATCTGTGGGAAACTGCGTTGATTTCAGCCTTTATTGGAGCACCGCGGGCCTTCGCGTGATTTTCGCTTTCGAGCACGAATAAAGCAGCCCCTTCGCCCATGACAAAACCATTGGCGGCCTGGTCGAACGGCGAACAATTCTCCTGTCCGCCGTCATTGGGCGAAAGTCGCCCCAACTCGGCCAGTCCATAAAACCCGGATTCGCTCAGCACCTCATACCCGCCCGCGAATATCATCTGCGCTTTTCCCTGCTGTATATGATCGTACGCTGCAGCGACCGCGGCCATCGACGAGTTGAAGCCGCCGGCGAAATTCAGATGCACCCCATCAAGGCCGTACTCGATAGCAAGCAGGCTGATCGTGGTATTCGGATACGCGTTCGGGAACAGGATCGGCTTGACAAGGCGGGGACCTTTCTCGAGTAAATCGTTGTAGAAAAGCTCGACAGTAGATTGATTCCCGAACAGTGACCCCAGCATGATGCCTGCACCGTTTTGACCTATATCCGCCGGCTTCAAAGCAGCATCCTGCATGGCAAGTTTAAGAGCAGCAAATGCTACCTCACTTGAGCGGTCCAGGTAGGTTTTCTGGCTGTCAAGGTAATCCTGCACATCAAATTCCGGTATTTCTCCTGCCTGCCGGGAACCGTAGGGCTCGGGGTCAATCAGTGTGATCTCCCCAATCCCCGAACGGGCGCCCCGCATGCCCTGATCCAGGGCGCGGCAGCCAAAACCGAGAGCCGAAACAGGCCCCACCCCCGTGACCACCACATTTGACGTTTTTTCACTATTACTCATTACTTCATCCCGGCTTTCGCCCTTGCTGGTCAAATACGCAACTTAACCCGAACCTTTCCTTATAAGCACAGCCGCGTTGCATCCGCCGATACCCGCAGAATTGGAAAGCACTGTATCCCCGGAAAATTCCCGAGGCTCATTAATCACCACATCCAGGTCACACGCCGGATCAGGTTCGCTGTAATTGATCGTCGGCGGAATACGACCGAAGCGCAATGACGCCACAGCGGCCAAGGTTTCCACGGTTCCCGCCGCGCCCATCATATGACCCGTCATGGACTTTATTGAAGTGATCGGCATCTCATACGCATGGTCGCCGAACACCGTCTTGATTGCCTCGGTCTCCGTTGAATCATTGGGGCGGGTCCCCGTGCCGTGCGTATTGATATGATCGACTTCAGATGGCGCAACATCGGCATCGTCAAGAGCGGCCTGCATCACTTTAACAGAACCGCTGCCCCCTTTTGAGGGAGCGGTCATATGGAACGCATTGTTGTTTGTCGCGCTGCCCAGGACTTCAGCGTAAATCGTCGCCCCCCGTTCCCGTGCCTTATCTAAAGGCTCAAGGATCATACACCCGGCCCCTTCACTGAAAATTGTTCCGCTGCGATTCTTATCAAAAGGCTGGATCGCACCGCGGGTCATCGTCCGCAAAGCACTCAAACCACTCCACGCAAAAGGCGAAACAGCATCGTACCCCCCCACAAGTACGGCTGAAGCATCCGCCCTTTCCAAGACCTCCGCCGCCCGACAGATCGCAGCCGTTCCGGACGAGCAGGACAGGGAAAGAACCTCCCGCGGACCGGAAAGCGACCAGGCATTCGCCACATGATCCGCGGCGGTTTGAAAGATAAACTCGCGCACATCGCGTTTACTCGCCACACCTTCGCCCTCGATGGCATTCAGAATTTTTTCACCCGAGGAACTGCCGCCGAAGTTCGTGCCCAGCACTACTCCGGTATCTTTGAGGATTTCTTCGCCGGCATTTTCAACCTCCGCCTCCTGCAGCGCCTCCGAACATGCATTCAGTAAGAATTTCGTGGCCGTATCTGCAGATTCTCGGGCTTCAAGCTCTGGTCGCAGACGGAAGTCGGTAATCTCGCCGGCCTGCTTAAAGCGGAACGCAGCCGTATCGAATCGTGCTATCGGACGAATGCCGGACGCACCGGCCCACAACGCTTCCTGAAAAGCGCCAATGCCACTCCCGATCGGCGAAACAATCCCCCGGCCTGTGATCGCGATACGCATATTCGGCTATGAGCACACCCCCTTTTTTCGATGAGGGATGCAACAACTCCTTCTTCTTTGTCAGTATCCTCTTAAAATTCGGCCGGTCTCTATAAACTGACACCGCCCAAGAGTACCGGATCCTGATCTTCGTGCCCCAGCTTGCCGCAACCCGGTCAATCTGTCTCTACCACGCCCGGGCCCCGGCAACACTGCCGTCTACATATGAAGACCACCGTCCACGGAGAAAACCTGCCCGGTTATGTACCCTGCCCCTTCTGAAGCCAGGAAAACCACAAGCTCTGCCACTTCTTCGGGACGTCCGAAGCGCGCCAAGGGAATATGTTCGCGCTGCTTTTCTCTCTTCTCTTCACTCAGCTCCGATACAAGATCCGTCTCTATCACACCCGGCGCTACCGCATTTACCGTAACACCCGAAGCGGCAAATTCCCGCGCTACAGCCCGGGTCAAACCGAGTAGGCCGGCCTTTGCCGAGGCGTAATTGGCCCGCATCACGTCCCCGCACAATGCAGCATCAGAGGAGATATTGATGATGCGTCCCCACTTTTTTCTTGCCATATCTCGACCGAATGTCTTTACACAGTAGAAGCCCCCCTTCAAACTGGTATCCACCACTTCATCCCATTCCTGTTCCGTCATAAATGTGACCAGATTGTCCCGCACGACACCAGCGTTATTAACGAGAATATCGACGCCGCCATAGGCCTCTTTGGCATGCTTTGCAATTTCTTTTGCTCTGGCGGCATCACGCACGTCCAATTGTATCGCACAGGCACTTCCATTCCCTTCCTGTTGTATGGCTTCAACAGCCTCCTGCGCGGCCTCTTTACCAGAGAGATATCCGACAATCACATGCCCCCCTTCTCTACCGAACGCTTCCGCGACAGCACGCCCGATCCCTCTGGAAGCACCTGTAACCAGCACTGTCTTGCCGGAAAACCTCATGTCTGCTTTTCCTCCACATACTGCTCTACATGCGATTTGTTCACAACTTCGACCTGGAAATGCGCCTTGACATCCGACAATGCCACATCGTACTCACGGGCAAGTTTTCGGGCAGACGGACTTGCCCTGACCCGTTCACGTTTTTTCTTCTTTACTCGGCGTCTCGGTGTTTCCGTTTGCTCAGCCGGCTCCTGATACCGCTGAAGTAATTCTGCATTTTCCTGATCCACATCATCAGGGAGCTCTTCCTCCGCCCCCCCAATAAGCGCAATGATATAGCCCACCGGCAACGTACTGTTTTCAGGCGCTACGATACGGCGCACAACGCCATCGGCGGAGGAATTGATTTCGATGACGCCTTTGTCCGTCGCAATCTCCAGGAGAGGTTCATCATAAGTTACCTCCTCCCCTTCTCGCTTGTACCACCTGGTGATAGTGGCCTCCTCCATATTTGCATCAAGTTGAGGAAATCGGAATTTATCCATCGTCGTACATTTCCTCTAATTCCGCAATGACACGGTCAAACCCAACCAGGTTATCACTTAACCGCGATGTCCGGTTCCGAGCCATCCAGAGTCTCTCAAACTCTTGGCGGATCACCCGCATACCCGCCAGATGTGCTTCAATACCTTTCCTTTCGGGGCGACCGCCTCCGCGTATGGTTCGGGCAAGTATCAAGTGACGTAAACTCTCGCAATTCATCCGATGCGCTAACGTATACTCCTGTAGGGCAAGCCCGTCGAACGTCCCGACCACCGAGACCTCCTTATCCTCCGAAGGTGTCGGTATCCGCACATTCTCCAGGTTTTGCAGCTTTTCCTCCGCCTGCTGAGTAGACAACTCGACCTCGTCCAGCACCGTGCCGCATTTGGCAAAACCGTCCGGCAAAGATTCCGGCTCCGACAGTTTCTCCACCAGCCCCTGATAGGCCCAGTCACCGAAGTCATTGTCTCCTATAGCCTCCAGCACTTCCGCGAAGCCGGACATCTCCTCCCCGAAGCTCGAAGCCACGAATTTCCGCACATGCTCTTCCGGCCCAACACTTCCCGGGTTCCACGCCTGAACGCCGCCGTACGCCATACCGCACAGACTTACCCCGAGCATGTTCCGATGGCCAGCATCACCCCAATCCGTATTCAAAAGCCCTTCGGCACCGTCTCGCTTTGCTACAGACGCAAACTCTTCAATATTCTGAAGCCCCTGGTATAAACGAGCGCCGTGACTCTTCCACCCGTTCGTGCCGGGACAGCACACGAAGGACAAGCCGGATCCGGCAATCTCGTGGTTCCGCTTTATCCGCTCTGCCCCCGGATGATACGCCCAGTTCAGCAATGTAATATCCCGGGGCATCTCTGGAATAATTTCAGCGTGATGCAACACAATATCCGACCACAGATTCATACGTTTGCCGTGAACGGCCGAATGGGCTCTAAGTTTTTTCACAAAATCCAGATATAAATGCCCCGTCCCGATCTCTTCGGCTTTCTCCTTCGAGCGCCCTTTGCCGAGCTCCCACGGCTCATCTCCGCACGCATTGAAGTCGTCTGCGTCAAAGAGCGGGAGGAACTCGTCATACAGTTCCTTAACCAATTCACTAGATCGCGGATCCACAGGACACAACGTCGTCCCCCCCGGCAGATCGCGAAACCCCGGCATCTCGCCTAGCTCGCTGTATTCAGGCAGCATCAGTATCTTCTCAAAATGGCCGAAACTGGCCAGAGAAGGCACGAAACGCACATAGTGCCGTTTACAGTGTTCCTGAATCTCCAGAAGATCTTCAGGGGAAAACGG
>CAJXKU010000011.1 GCA_913055945.1 uncultured Lentisphaerota bacterium
TTTAATGACCCCCCCGCCGTCGTGTAACGGTGTATTCGGATAGAAAAACGTCGTCAGCAGTTCACTCGTCAGCGGCGCGTTGACCGGCGTTCCTGTTTCGGCGATTGCCCGCATGCCAATATCTTTTTCTATGGCGTAGAGCGCACCTATGCGTAATTCAGCCAACGTGTACGTCGCATGGAGGATGGTGTCAATGGCCTGCCGTTTACGTTTTGAGGCGGAGGGATTCCGCAGGTTCAGTTGCTGACTTCCCAGTTCGGCAAAAGCTCTACGTATCTCCGGTTGGAAAATAATCAGGATCGATAGGGCTAAAAACGTCCACATTTTAGCCAAAAGCCATTGAATCACTTCCAGATTGAACGTGCGCGAAAGAAAGGTCAACGTAATGACCAGGATGATGATTCCGGCAAGGATGGTCGCCGCCCGAGTACCTCGCACAAAGAGGAGTGCGTAATAGATCAGTAGAGCAAGAATACCTATTTCACAGCCGATACGCAGGAATGTCAATACGTATTCCCACATGGGCTGGAGGTTATCAAACATGTAACTATCGGCGCTATAACTTTAAGTAATGTGTTAAATTTCAGACCTTGTTTTTAAGTTAACACATGCTTACCGGATTGCAAGCCGATAATTCAAAAAACCCCGTGGCAACATCCACGGCCTGCTTCAATTCCTTCACGTCGTGTACACGCACGACGTCAGCGCCTCGCAAGACACACACGGTCACCGCTGCAGACGTGCCGGGAACTCTTTCCTGCGGATCGTCCACGCCGCTGAGTTTACCAATAAACGATTTGCGTGAAGGTCCGATTAAAACGGGTCTCGCCAATGCGCGGAAAGCAGGGATTTCCCACATCAGCCGCAGATTATGTTCTACGCTTTTTCCGAAACCGATGCCCGGATCGAGCATTATCCGTTCGCGCTCAATTCCGCCGTCCAGGGCGTTCTGCAATGCCTCGCTGAGATACGTCTTAATTTCCCCGACAACATCCTGATATTCTACGTTCTTCTGCATTGTCTCCGGCGTTCCGCGCATATGCATGAGGATACAACCCGCGCCGGTGTGCCGGATCACTTCCGCCATCTGCGGGTCCTGTTGCAAAGCACTCACATCATTCACGATACTTGCGCCTGCCTCGAGTGCCGCTTCTGCTACCTCAGATTTCTGCGTATCGATGCTCAACGGAACTGAGGTGGCGCCGGCCGTCTTTCGGATAACCGGCACCACCCGCTCCAGTTCCGTAGAGACATCCACCGGCTTGGCCCCGGGGCGTGTTGATTCACCGCCTATGTCAATGATGGAAGCGCCCTCTTCCGCCATGCGCCGGGCATGCGCACACGCCGCATCTGTATCCAGAAAATCACTGCCGTCGGAGAACGAATCCGGCGTTACATTCAATACGCCCATGATTAGGGGGCCTTTGCCCAGTGTCCAGACCTGATCGCGGAAACGAAAGGAAAGCGGTTCTGCATTCATGCCGTGCTCCTTGACTGTTATGTCCGGTTTCTCTCTGCTGTCTTTCATCACTTTTTTGACAGGACTTCCGTGAATTATCGGCGCAAGACAGCTCTGATTTATGCCTGATGAACATCATAACCAAATATATCCGTCAAGCTCTTTGGCACTTCCGGGAAACAATCAGCGCGTTTTCGTATCTAAGACGTGCAGCTGTTGAATTATGTTTCTTCCCGTTTACCTGTTTATATCGGGTGCAGCATAAACTTGTGAAACCGGATACAATCGTTCCGCTATGCGCAGTGGATAGCCTCAAACAAAACCAGCGCCTTTTGACGCATCGGCATTGTAATTCTGAGCAAAAGTACTTTTACAGAAGCCCGCGAAGAACCTAAATTATGAACAGGTGTATTTTTCCTAAATGTACGACCACTCCGTGGCCGAGTCAGAGTTGTAATGGGGTAAACGTGCGCCGAAAATCGATGACTAAATGATCTGGAGAACTACGCATGAACAGCACTGTCGTGATCGATGCGAATGTGCTTCTGTACAACCCGAAAGCACTGTTTGATTTTCCGAATTCCGAGTTGATTCTTCCGATAGAAGTTATTGAGGAAATCGACACCTTCAAGCGGGAAATGACCGAACTGGGCCGAAACTCCCGTACCGTGGGGCGCCTCCTCGATCAATTACGCGAGTACGGTCGCCTGGGTGAAGGTGTCAGCCTTGAAAACGGGGGCATGCTTAAGATCGCGTGTAAATCGGATCAGGAGTATCAGGAAAAAGCACCGCTGGACAGCAACAGTCCGGTCGATGGGCGGATTCTCGATATTGCTTTATCCCTCCAGAAAGACGAGAACAGGGACGTTGTGGAAGTTATCACCAAGGATGTCAATCTACGCATAAAAGCAGATACGCTGGGGATAAAGACGGACGACTACGAATTGGAGAGTGTCCCGGACGCTGATCAATACACCGGCTGGCACGAATTTCGCACACAAAGTCGCGTGGTCCAAACGCTGCGTGAGGGGAAGAAAGCCACAGGCCTGCAGGTGCAGGGGGCGCCTAATGAATACATGCTTGCCGTGGACGAAGAAGACGCAACGAATAAAGCCCTCGGGCGTATTGATGGTGACGAGGAAGGCTGTATCGCGCCGTTGACCAATACCGATCAGGACGTGGCCGGCATTCATCCGTTGAATATCGAACAAACGTTTGCGCTTGCTGCGTTGCTGGATGAGAACATTCGTCTGGTAACCCTCACAGGGAAGGCCGGCACGGGAAAAACACTGCTTGCTATTGCCGCCGGTCTGCAACAGGTTTTCGGCGATGACCGGTATCATCGGGTGCTGGTTTTCCGGCCAACCATGCCGGTCGGACGTGACATCGGATACCTCCCGGGAGACGTCCAGGAAAAGATGCGGCCATGGATGCAGCCGGTGTACGACGCCATTGACCTTATCCGTGAAGAAGACCGCCGTCGAAAGGCACGGCTTCTGCCCTCGGACCTGCTGGATTGCGAAGAATTGAAGATCGAACCGATGACTTTTATCCGTGGACGCAGCATACCGCACCAGTTTATTATTCTTGATGAAGCCCAGAATCTGTCTCCGCTGGAAGTGAAAACCGCCGTCACACGGGTCGGCCGCAATACAAAAATTATCATGACCGGCGATCCGCATCAGATCGACAATCCGTACGTAGAATCATTATCCAACGGATTGACATACCTGGTCGAGCGGTTCAAGGGGTCAAATCTGGCCGCACACGTGGGCCTTTCGAAAGGCGAGCGCAGCATCCTGGCAGAGACAGCCGCAAATATGCTCTGATACATTCGTGTAACGGAGGACCTATGACTCGTATACTCGTCGCTACCGCCAACGGCGGCAAGGCAAAAGAAATGCATAACCTCGTTGACGCGCGGGATGTCACTTTGATTTCCGCAGCCGAAGGCGGAATCCTGCCGGAGGTGATAGAAGACGGCGACACGTTCACGGACAACGCCGTAAAGAAGGCCTGCGCTTGCGCATCCGCGAACGGTATGCCTGCGGTGGCCGATGATTCCGGCCTGGAAGTGGAAGCTCTAGGCGGAAAACCGGGTGTATTCTCGGCCCGATACGCCGGAGAAAACGCGACTGACGAGGAGAATCTTCAAAAGCTGCTGCATGCGTTGCAGGACGTACCCGTCGATAACCGGAAGGCCCGATTTGTGTGTGTGATCGCAGTAGCTCTTCCCCGAGGGATCAAAGGCACCGCTCAGGGAAGCCTCTGTGGGCGAATAATCCAGGAACCGCGCGGCAGTAACGGATTCGGTTACGACCCGGTCTTCGTGCCGGACGGCAGCGAACGTACGCTGGCGGAAATGGGGGCTGATGAAAAGAACCGGATAAGCCATCGGGCCCGAGCGATACAGGCCGCGTGCGAAAAAGAACTTTTCACAAATCTACAGACCGACGCCCAGCACACAGACTGAACGGCGCCTGCGATGTCAATTATGGAAAACGCTCCTGCACATTTTTTCTGCGAAACCATTCCGGATAACGGCGATATATGCGAATTGTCGCCGGAGGAAAGCCGGCATGCCGCGCGCGCACTTCGGGTGACAGAAGGGGATGAAATCGCCCTCCTGGACGGAAAGGGGACCCGTGCTTATGCGGAGGTCAGTCAAATCGCCGGCAAGAATAAACGAGAGCATCTCGTGTGCGAGGTGATTCACCGCAGCTGTTTCGAGCCGCCGCGCGCAAAAGTAAATCTTTATGTCGCACTGCCGCGGAGCAATCGCGCCGCCAGCATTTTTCGACAGGCAACGGAGCTGGGCACATGGAAAATAACCCCGATCAAGTGCAGTCGCAGTGTCGCTAAACCCGATTCGGCTCGGGTCAAGACGCGCTGGCACAACGAGGCGAAAGCGGCCATGAAGCAGTCCGGCAATGTCTTTTTGCCGGACATCAACCGTCCCCTAACGTTTGAGGAGGCTCTGCGGAATTCCGAAGGAAGCGGGATTGTGGGCGACGAGGAAAGCGGATCAGAAACATTGCGTCTCGAGGGGGAATCTACGGGTTGGATCGAGGTCTGGGTCGGACCCGAAGGGGGTTTTTCAAAATCCGAAAAAGAGAGTATGTTTCGTCTGGGTCTGCATGGAGTACGCGTCAGTGAGTGGACATTGCGTGTGGATACAGCTGTAACAGCCCTCTTAGGATGGCTTAAGGGAAAGGTTAACCCCGATGATACCTGCGCTCAGAGTCGCGGCTGAAAACTGGGAAAGCTGGCTGAAGTATGCCGCTTCAACCCGTCATGTTCGAAATCTGGAACTGCCCGGTGCCCTGCTGGATCAGACACCCGGGGTGAAGGCGAAAGCGGCGACCTACGAACTACATACCGTACATGTATATGATGCCATATCTCCCCAGATCACCCGCTATCTGACCGAAAAGTCCGCCGCATTTCAGGAACAAGTCTGCAATCGCTGTATAGAACAGTTAAAATCATTGACAGAGATCGGCGTCAACTCCGTAGATTTTGATCTGGGGCTGAACCGGATAGACGATTGTAAAGACGACAACGCAATTGCTGCTCGGGTAAACATTCTGCAGGACCTGCTGATCGGGCTGACCGAATACCCTGTGAATTTCGTTATCCCGGTCAGATACCCTACGGCCCATCCCGCTTCCAAAGAATGGGAGAAAGCTGCCAATATCGTCCACGACGTGATGCAGCCCTCCTGCAGAATCGGTGTCGATGTGTTTCCCGGCGAGCTGGCCGCTGATGTCGACCTGGAAGGCGTAGTCAGGTGGCTGTACTATTCGATAGACTTCATCCGGTTCCATTATGAACCGCGGTTAGGAGATGACCTGCAAACGTGGAAGGCTGACGAATGGATCCGCCTGCTCCGTGCTCACGGTTTTCGGCGCAAAATCATATTTTGTCCGAAGGTCAACGCTGAAAGAGAAATAGCAGAAACGCTGCAAAGCTTAGACAAGCTGTTCGACCAAAACTGATAAAATCCGTCGCCGTTGATATTGCACAAATCATTGGAAGAATACAGGTCCGAAAAATCAGAATCATGTCCACGAATACCAACCGTACGAATTACGTATGTAACCTGGACGCTGCTCAGCGTCACCAATTATACCGGATTCTCCGTCACAAGGGATGGACGCTGGATCGCGTCGAGCACAGCGAATGGCGTGCAAGGCAGGAAAAAACCACGGTCGTGGCTTATGAATCAGGCAAGGTCGTGATACAGGGCAAGGGAACCCCGGAGCTTGTTCGGTATACCCTGGAACCGGAAATCCTTAAAGAAGCCCGGTTCGGCTATGAAGACGTGCATCTGAAACAGGAGTCTCCTGAGATGTTTGAGCCTCACGCCGGCGTTGACGAAGCCGGGAAAGGCGATTACTTCGGTCCGCTGGTGATTGTGGCCGTGTACGTGGACCCGGACAGCGCTCACGCACTGGCCCGCCTCCAGGTGGCCGACTCGAAGTCGATCAAAAGCGACAAACGCGTCTGCGAGTTTGCAGAACAGATACGCGAAACGCTGGGACAGAATTACGACTGCATACCAATCGGCCCCGAAGCCTACAATCGAAACTATGAGAAAATGGGAAACGTTAACCGTCTTCTGGCGTGGGGGCACGCTCGGGCATTGGAGAATCTGCTCGAAAAGGTGCCGGAGTGTCCGCGAGCTGTGGCAGATCAGTTTGCGACGGCGTCCACATTGCGCAACGCTCTGCTGACACGGGGACAGCGGATTGAACTTACCCAGGTCCCCCGCGCGGAGGCGGATATTGCCGTGGCCGCCGCTTCCATACTTGCACGAGCCGAGTTCGTCGAGCGTCTGAAAAAGCTCGGCGAAAGAGCGGGCGTAACCCTCCCGAAAGGCGCCGGCCCTGGGGTGGACAAAGTGGCCTCACAGATTATGGCCGATCAGGGCGAACATCAATTGGCGAAATTCGCCAAAATGCACTTCCGCACCACCGAGAAAGTCAGATCCCGCCTGCATAGAACTGAAGGCCAATGAGCGTGACCTTGCCGGTGCCGTCGGAGGATGGGGGCGTTTTTCACTCCCTTTCCGGCAACGCACCGCGTCTTCCGGCAGCCGGGATTGAAGAAGACGAGTACTTTGAGTATCCACTGTTTTACGTACGAGCCAACCCGCCGGGCGGCGGAGTCGCCCTGATACCCCGGTATGAGCCCACTGCGTGGAGCGAGACCACTGCGTGGAGCGATTATTTATCGTCAATACCGCGCGTAGTTTCTTATTGGGTACATCCTACGCTTTCCTAGGCGGCCACGCTGGTATGAGGTTCGGCAGACATGCTGAAGCATGAACTCCGACAAGTCGATAGCGGGGTTTTGGCTGGTCAGAGTTCATACTTCAGTATGCTTTGGATTCATGGAGTCGCGGTGCCGAGTATACCAGCCATTGCATGGAGCCACTGCGTGGTGCGGGACAAGTACATCCTGGATGTTGACGACACGCTTAACGCAGTTACTCATACGAGGGACTGCGTCCAGCGTGACGATTACAGCATGGATGCTTACGACATGCTGAATGCAATTCCTAAACGCAGTTTCATACGAGCCTGGCCGCCGGACTAGGACATCTGAATTTACTCGCCGTTTTCCACCTCATGCCGGAAGCTTTCGAACGACTTAACCATCCAGCAATTCGTTGCATTGATTCAGACACACTTGACTTCTGAGCTTACTCTGTATAGTATTGTCGACAGAGGGAAGTTCCGGAACTTTTTATCACCCCCTCACCCCTCAGGCGAAAAAGTAAAAACAAAGATATAAAGATTCAGAAAAATGAAGCCGGTATGGATCGCGTTAACGGTCATTGCGGCGGCCGGAATGCTTTACGGACGAAAGCGGCAGAAAGCCGGCGCCGTGGGGGGGACACAGCTTACGGTCATCTGTGGGGTCCTTGTTATTGTCTTTGCTCTAGCCAATCTCTTCAGCGGCGGAAACACCGCCGCACGGGAACGACGGAAGATTGAGGCTGCCTATCAGAGAATAGCCGCGGAAAAACTCGGCTCATACCTTGCTTCAGAAAAAGACGTAGCAAAAGCCATCGTGCTGGTAGCCCCGGGACGAACAGACAGCAGTGGTACAGAGATTCAGCTCGGCGGGCTCCGTAAAGGTTTTGGAGAAAAGGCAGAAATCGTAGAAGTGATTACGCCGAAAATCTCTGATAAAAAGTACGAAAAACTGAAAAAGCATTACCTGGGAGAGGACGTGGAAAGACCTTCAGGTAACCGGGGCACCCCTGAGAATAAAGGCGCTTCATCAGACTTCCGGATCTCCGATCTGCCACCGCAGAAGTGGTACACTGCACAGAGTGTGGACAATGCCGTAGCACCGTACCTGGACCGTGTTGATGTAATCGTGTCGTGCCTCGGGTTACCTCAGGATGCGGCAACTATGCAGACATTAACGGAATCGCATGCACCTCCTTTTGCTTTGCTCCGAGGAAGCATACACGAACACAAAAACACAATCCGCCAGGGCCGGATTACTGCAGCCGTAACCTACGTCCCGGATCCGCAAAACGGAAAACCGAAACGGCCTTCTAAAGATTTGGACAAGGCATTTTCGCGGCGCTATCTTCTTGTAACCAGCGAAAATGTGGAAGAGATGGCAGATGACTACGAGTCGCTGTTTCAGTGACTTGACACGGCCACACCCATTTCGGCGGGTCGATCCCGTCAATGTTCGAACAGCAATGGCGTATGATACGTTTTTTAAAGGAAAAAGCGGGCCATTCCGGCTCCCGGCTTTTCCGAGTTACAGCTTAACGAAAACCAAAGGTTATTACGCATGATTATCGGCCTGGGCATGGACGTGGTCGAAGTAAACCGTATCGAACAGGCTGTTTCCAGATATGGAAATCGCTTTCTGAAGCATGTATTCACGGAGACAGAACAGGACGAGGCCCCGGAGCGGACCTCCGCCGCTGCAATCTACTACGCAGGAAGGTGGGCGGCAAAAGAGGCTGTCAGTAAAGTACTTGGCACAGGCATAGGAAAATCCTGCAGTTGGCTGGATATCACCATTGAAAAGACCCCTGCCGGTGCACCAGGCGTAGTTCTGCAGGGAAAGGCAAAAGAGACGGCCCTGACCCGGGGAATTGAACACATCCATGTAACCATCACTCATGAAGGGCGCTTGGCGTGTGCCGCTGCGGTCGGCGAAGGCGCTGCATATCGCTCTGACGACTGAAGCCACCGCGCCACTGTTAAACGCCGGAACACGAAGGTAAGCATCGGGGCACGAAGGCGAAAAGAGAGTGCAAGGGAACAAACAAATGCGTCTCCACGTGATCTGTATCGGCGACGAGATTCTCCTCGGCCACACCACAAACATGAACCTTACCTATTTGGGAAATAAACTCCACGAACACGGCTATATGATACAGCGGGAGGTATGCATTCCCGACACGCCTGAAATGATCCGCCGAACCCTCAGGGAGGAACTCAGAGAAGCCGATATAATCATTACTGTAGGTGGCTTGGGACCGACAAAAGACGATGTGACACGGCCTGTAATCGCTGAAGAACTCGGTTTGAACCTGAACGTGAACGAAAAATTACTCACCAGGATTCGGGACTATCTCTCTCGACGCCACGTCAATATTCCCGAGGAGGCTATGCGTACCCAGGCCATGGTGCCTGACAAGGCTACTATACTCCCGAACAACAACGGTACAGCGCCCGGATTGTGGTGTAAAAGCGCAGACAAAGCAGTCATCATGCTGCCCGGCCCGCCCCGCGAATTAGAGCCGATGTTTGAACAGAGCGTCCTGCCAGGGTTAAGACAACACTCGCCCCCCGACGTCGTCACCACAACAATACACACCTGCGGCATGCCGGAATCCCGTCTGGCTGAACAGGTGGAAGGCATTCTCGAAGACTTTCCGCAGGTAGCAACTGCCTTCTGTGCTCGCCCCTTCCTCGTGGATGTACGCCTCACAGCAACGCCGGAAAATGGAAAAAACCTTGAACAGGCTGAGCATGTTATCCGTCGCAGCATTGGGGCAACAGCCTTCCCCAAAGGCATTACCACGATCGCACAGGCTCTCGCGGAAGAATTGAAGCACAGAAGTCTAACCGTATGCTTCGCAGAGTCATGCACAGGAGGCGAACTCGGAAGCAGCATTACGGAGATCCCCGGCGCCTCAACTTATTTCGCAGGCGGTATCGTGGCCTACAGCAACGAGATAAAGCAGAAATTGCTCGGCGTTTCCACCGAGACACTGAAACACTACGGCGCAGTCAGCGAACAAACGGCCCGGGAAATGACTCGGGCCGCAATGAAGCAATTCGGCACGGACACAAGCGCAGCTGTCACCGGCATCGCCGGCCCCGGCGGCGGTACTGCGGATAAACCCGTAGGCCTTGTCTACGTCGCTACAGCGATCCACGACCAGCTCAACGTACAACGTTTCCAGTTCCCGGGAAACCGCGACAATATCCGCCGGCGCACCACAACCACGGCCCTGAACCAACTGCGCCTGCAGATCATGAATCAACAGGAACCTGGGAGAACTTAGGCCCGCCCCGAGTTGCACCATCCTGCCGGACCGCGAAGCGGTCCAGGTGGGTAGCCACGGGCGTAAGAAGCCCGTGGAATCGGAGATACCACCACAAATGCGCGCCCCAAAGAGGGCGCGGGTGATTCTCTCCCGCTATCGTTGATCGGAAAGGTTCGGCAAAGCGCGGCAACGCATCGTCCGGGATTTCGATTTCGGTCAACCTAAATTTCGCAGTTGATTTTGTGGTTGCATATGCAAGGCAGCGAGATGACGCGGTAGTTCGTTGCCACTCCGCTTCGCTACGTTGCTGCACGTTCGTGCAGCCGCTGTCTGACCACTTGACAGTGGTCAGACGGTCCGCGAATCGAAGCTAACGAAGCAGATGCAATCACAAAATTAACCCTTTAGGGTCAAGAACGGAAAGCCAAACGCCCCGCTGTTTTATCCGGCGAAGTGCCCCCGGCGGGTTGGCTGCTATAAGACTCGACCGTTCGCGGCAATGGTTCTCGGATATCGGCCTTTACTCGGGGCGAAGGCCCGATTCGTGAAGAATATGGTCCGACAGCCACGTGGCGATGTGTCGGGCACCCGTTTCGTTGTGATTACACCAATCCGCCATCCATTTCTTCATGGTGTGATCACCGTTGATTTCGAACTTCGCCCGCAAATCTATGCTGCGTACCCCATACGCCCGGCATGCCCGCTGATGGAGCCCGATCGCCCAGTCTTTACATCTTTGCCTTTTTTCTGCCCATTTCTGATGAGCATTACGCGGCGTGTTACTGCCGTGGAGGGGGCGAATGGGATTCGGTGTCCAATGAAGCAGGATCGCCTCCAAGTCCGACAGATTCCGATAAAGCTTCCTGATCGCCTGCTGGATTTCCTCCTCCGATCGACGCAACTGCCAGGAATCACTTTCCCGGTCAAATATCAGGCGGGAGTCTCCAAAGGCGAAAGAGCACAAAATCAGATGTGGCGCAAACGGAATCACATCGCGTTCTATTCTCTTTACCGCCTGAACACTGTCTGTGCCGGGGATCCCCGCGTTGATGACAGCAAACGTTTCCCCAATACGCTCGTCATTGTTCAGCTGCGCTTCAAGATGGGCGGGCCAGGCCCTGCCGGATTCAGCGTTCGAATACGTCAAGTCGTCCCCGAACGCTAAAATACGCAGATCAGCGTTTTCTGCTTTTTCAACAGTCCCGTGATCGACGTGGGGTGGCCAATTGGCGATCTCCCGATCTGACTGCCACGGTCCTTTTGACGGAATACTGATAACCTGCTGATGGCCGGCCTTTGCCCTGCCCTGCGTGCCCGTATGAAGGTTCTTTTCATGGCAATCCGGACACACCTCCGGCTTACCGGCACCCTTTCGTTCATAAACAAGCTGCTGGTAGCCCGAGCACTGAAACTTTTTCCCGCAACATGTACATTCAAGCGTTGCCGTCTGATGTTGGGCAAGGAAAGTCTCACATGCCTCGCATCTTTTCTCGGGGGGACGCTCCCTGTGGCGTCTGATGTCTTTCAATTGCTCCCGCGCGGTATACGTCCATGTACCGTTACAACCGGGGATCAGACAGTTCTCCGGGCGATCCTGAAGTTGCTTAAGCTCGTTCTTACACTGATCACAATGGCCCCGCGGCAACCGGCGTATTCCCTTATGCCAGTCACGTAACTGCATGCCTTTCGTATACGTCCACGTGTTTCTGCATCCCGGCGTAGCGCATTCTGCTTCGCGAGGTTCCGTCTGCCGGCAAAAAGATACGCAATCCGCACACATCCGTTTGGGTTCTTCCGGGATCTCGTTGTAACGCCTCTGATCCTGCACCTGGGCAAACGCGGTATACGTCCATGTATTCGAACACTCACGGATTTTGCAGGGCACTTCCTTGTCCTGTAACTGTCTGTATAGACCATAGCAATCTTCACACATGCGTCGTGGTGGTTCGTCCAGCGTTCGGCCGGATCTGCAATGTTCAAGTTGATGGAACGCACCCCATGCCCACGTGCCTTCACACCCTTTTATTCTGCAAGCAACCTTCCGTGTCTCCAGACGCTTTAGGGTATCCCGGCATTCGCGGCAAAGCCGGCGCGGCGGCTGATCATCAGTCTGCATCAGCTGCTGTTTCCGCGGCCACTTCCACGTATTCGTACATCCCCGGATGCGACACGGAACCTGTTTATCCTCTACATCATCCAGTTTCTCAAGGCAATCCTCACATAAACCTTTCGGTGGCTCTTCTCTACCGTTGACGCGCGCCTTTAACCGATCGTAGCGCGTCCAGATCCACGTATTGTTGCAACCGGGCCGGGCGCACGGCTGTTCCTGATGCTCAAGCTGGGCATATGTCTCGCGGCAATCCGGACACATCTGAACGGCATCACCGTCGTCCGAGGACGCGCTGCCTTCAGTTCCGCTCTCTTCTGCAGCACACAGATTCTCACAACCCGGCACGCCGCAACGGATTTTTTCATCCGGAATAAGTTCGCCCAATGTCGCTAAACTCTTCAAGAGGGGACCTCCCCGACGTGTTTACTCAATCTTCGCCCAACACATCGCTTTTTCCTGCTTCGTATATAGTAATTTCATCCCTGTAAATAGTTATGCAACTATCCATTCTGCGTTGCTGCACCCCCTTCCGGAGGGTCCGGAGGGGAATCACGTTCTGCTTTGAACGCCGAGTAATACATCTTCTCAATTTCCTGAACCATCACACACCAATCAAAGCGCTTCTGCACCAGATCACGTCCCGCCCTGCCCATACACTGCCTCCTCTGCGGGTCATGCAACAGCGCAAGCACGGCATCGCGGATACCGCCAACGTCCTCCGGCTCAATAAGAAAACCTGTCTCGCCGTCACGTATAATCTCCGGTGTCCCGTCGAGGTTGAACCCCACCGCAGGGACCCCGCTGGCCAGGGCTTGAACCACTGTCCGAGGCAAACCTTCACGCAGGGAAAAGTGAACAAGCATGTCCATAAGCGCTGTATAGCGGGGAATGTCTTCAGGAGATACCAAACCGGCAAAAGTAAAATGCTCCTCAAGGCCTAACCGGCGTATCCAGCAAGACAGTTCTTCTCTTCTCGTCCCGTCTCCGACCAGAAGAAAATGGGCCTGTGGGCAGGCACGAACGATTTCTGGCGCCGCCCGAATAAGATAATCGTGCCCCTTCAGATCGAAAAGCCGTGCAATTTTCCCCACCACCACCGCTTCGGGAGGAATGCCCAAATGCTCTCTCAGCGTGTTATCCGCGGAAGCGCTCAAAAATGGCTCCAAACGCATACCGCTGTAAACAAGGCGATATTTGTGCCGAGGAGCGATACGCGCCTGCACGCATTGCTCGATCATGGCCTGGGCGACGGCAAATATCCGTGTACTGACACGAGCAGCAAAACGCTCGCATTTAATGTATAACCAGTTCCGCCAGCGCGTTTCGTACGCGTGAAAAGGTTGCCCGTGAACAGTATGAACAATTACCGGCACCTGTGCCGCGTGCGCCGCCAGCCTGCCCAGGATACCCGCCTTCGAAGAATGGGTATGCACCACGTCAAAATCATTCCTTTTCATAAAACGGCGAAGATGCCGGTACGCGAGGAAATCCTTCCACGGATTCATCGCACGCTGTAACGCAGGCACTTGCACCACTTCAAGCCCGGGGATCGATTCCTGCTCGAGCAGCTTTCCCTCCGGCCCCCTGGTCGGGCCTGTCACTAATACCACATGATGGCCTCTTTCGAGAAGTCCCCGGATGGTCAAAAGCGTGTTCTCCTGAGCGCCCCCCACAATCATGCGCGTAATCACGTGGCAAATGCGCAAAGACGACTCGGACGGAGAGGGGGCATCGGACTTTTCCATATAGGTTCACCCACTGGAGATCGCTGTTTGTTTTCCTCGTGTTTCGCAAGATACTTCCCGCATACCCGCATAAAATAGACGCCATACCATGCATATTCCATACTGGCGGGATCACATGAACACGCACTCCGTCCAGGCATTGCATGCAGCAATTGCATTGAGCATGACAAATACATCCTGGATGGTAACGACATGCTAAACGCAGTTTGACATGCTGAATGCAATTCCTAAACGGAGTTTGACACGCTGAACGCAGTTCCAAAGCGCTGCAGGAACCGCAGCGCACTCCAAAGACAGCCTTGCGGCTGTCGTACATATAGTGATCGGCGACTCCGGTCTCTGGAGGGCAACCCTGGGTACAGAAGGGACCCTGCGTGCTGTGCGCTGTAAGCGCACTTCATAAGGTTTACCAGTGGCGTGGGGAACCTACCTCAACAACTTTAACAGTATTGAAAACAGGCCATATTTCTCAGAAGCTGTACCCCAGGCCGAGACTAAGGGTCGTATCCGTATCCTCCAGTTGGCCCGGCGGGTCGCTGTCGTAATCGGTTACATGCGAAATTTTCAGATGCCACGCCTTTGTAATCTGGGACCTCAGCCCCACTTCATTGTGCAGCACATGCCCGTCTCCCTGGAGATTGGGATAGACCGTGAGATCTTCGAACATCTGGAGTGTCTCCGTCAGCTGCGCTTCCAGCCGCGCCGCGAGACGTGCTGACAAACTCGTTTCATCCGGATTCGTTTCGTAGTTCCGGGAGATGTATGTCAAGCCCGCTTCAGTAGACAACGAGAGCGTATCTGATGTGAGCCAGCGGTACCCGAGGCTGAGCCCCGTAGTTGTGCGCAGATCCAGGTCCCGGAACTCATCAGCCAATAACGAAGCGGAAAGGAGCCAATAAAGACGCCTGCTCAGGTTGTACTCGTATCCCATCTGACCGTAGACATCCCGCGCCGTCAACGCGCCATCTTCTTCAGCATAATTGTAACGGAAAAGAAGGGATAGTACGTCCGCTTCCGTTTTTCGCCGTGCCTGAATTTCCGCACTGGCGCTGGTCCGATCCGTGTTACCGCTCTGCCTGTTTCCCGACAGTGAGACAGAGCCGTGCCACAAGTTTTCGGCCTCATTCCCCTTTTCTCCAGCGGCCGGCTCGTCCGGAGCGGGAGCGGCCTCATCCTGTTCCGCGCCGGACTCATCCGCTTCTGTCTGCGACGCGGATGATGACATCGCGGATTCATCCGTCTGTTCCAGCTTTTGTATGTCACTGACCGGTATGCGCAACTCACCTTTGTACGACGCTGTGTTCAGCGAGACAAAACCGTCCCGCATGCTCTGAATACGCCCGGATATCCTGTCGCCGTTGGCCATGTAGACCCTGTATTCGCTCTCGGCGTCAATATTTTTGACGTTGCTGATCTTGATCTTGACAGGCTGTGCTGCGTAGGAGGGGCGAATCGTCAGTTGTCGATCTTCAATTGCAGTCAGTTTCCCGGAAAGACGGTCGCCGTTTTTAAGAAATACGGTGGCCCCCTGCAGGATCGTGCCAAAGGACAGTACGCAGACAGTGCTTAAGAACACCAGCTTTCTTGTACGTTCCGCAAATATCATTCGTGTCAGCGATTTTTTTAGACTCGTTTCTGAGGAGAGTGCAGGCCCGTGAACGTTCGATTTACTGTTAACATCGGCGGCGACCTGCAGCGTGTCGTACAGTACGACGCCTGCACAACGCCAAGCCAAAAGCAGGGAAAAGCAATGGAAATATAGCATTGTTCTAAAATTGGGGCAAACAGAAGGGCAGAACGAAACGCAGCATCGTCGACGGGGCTAAGTCGCCTCCCACACGGAACGGGGAGCCCAACTGGATCTGGAATCAGCCGTGTCCCCCTGGTCTAGCGCCAGAAAAGGGTGCGGCGCCTACGGTGCCGACTGTACAGTCGCCGTACCGTAGGCGTTTTGACCTCGCTATTGCAGAGGAACGGTCGCTTTAGAGTCAGCGACGTAGATCCAGTAGCCTTGCCCGCGCTTCAACTCTGCGGGGGTGTAGTAATTACTATTTTCCGTATCATAACCGTAGAACGTAAAGGATGAGGGTGCTTCGATTGTTTTCGTCGGTCCAATCAAGTGCCATCCCTGTTCCAGTTCGGTCTCAGTTGCCCCTCTGATGCCCCGCACGGTGAATGTGGCGGATTTCGTGGCAAAGACCCAATAGCCCTCATTCGCCTCGATCTGATTTGCCTCTACGTAGTTACCGTCTTTAAACGCCCAGACAGTATCGGATGTTGCGTCCTGGACTTCCGGCGAGCCGAACACGTCCTCGACCGCCGGTTCGCCCGGTTTGACGGCGAAGGAGATCAGGTTCCAGCCGGATACCAGCTCAATTTTCTGGCTCGCCTGGCCACCTCCGAGCCCAATGCGGAACACCGCCGTCGATCCCGAGGGCATGTTGTCGCCCGAGAATGACAAACTGCTCGTCTCGCGCATATCTGTCGGAGCGGATTGGGTCGGATCAGCTCCGCCGTAGCCGTTAATCAGACTTATGCTCACGGGGTCATCCGTTTCAGGCAATACTGTCGGATCCCACGTCAGTTCGAGTGAATCGGCCTCCTCGCCCAGTTCCACCGTGATGAACCACGATGGGGCGCCCGGCTCAGTAAAGCCGCGTATATCCTGCGCCAACCGGTCGTATTCCGGCTCCAATCCGAGCAGGTAGGATATATTCTGTTCCCTGTCCTCGAGAAAAGGCGGAATGGGGCTGTCGATTCCGGAGTCGAAGCCGTTTGTAGCAGCCGCCTCCTGGCCTATGGTCAGCGTCTGAGTTAACAAGTCTCCGTCACTGCCGCTCTTACTCACGTCGATCGGCAACTGCCAGGCTCCCTCGGCCACAGGTACAACGTTGCTGGAATTCACGGGGCTTACGCCGTTGTCGTCAACCGTGTAGACATCACAACGCCATTCCTGGCCGGCTCGCAGGTATTGGGGCGGCACAACATTCGGCTGCGTAAATCCTGCCGGGAGATCATCTCCTTCTTCTAATCCGTAACTCAACGGATATTCCATAGTTGTACGTGTTTCCGGATTCGAGCCGGTCGAAGGACTATCTCCAAAAGGTACCACTTCGCCGTTCTTGAACCATACGTACAGGTAGTGGTAGGCATCCTCTCCGAGTGGAGAGCTTCCGCCGCTGGCTTCACATTCCAGAGAATCCGAGGTGTTCGCCTCGGTTGGACTCAGCGTTACAGTTTCCGGCGCGGTCGGCAATGATGTACCCCCACCGCCGAAGGTCTGGTCGATCTGGAGCGCGACGTAGTACGCCGAAATTGACTCTGTCCTTATCGCGCTCTGCACTTTAACATAGTACGTGCCGTAGGCCAATTCGCGTTCAAACCAGGCGTACTTTGTAGAGCCTTCTTCCCACAGCTCACCCTCGTCGTCGGCTTGCAGAACCGTGTTTCCCTCCGCGTCTTCAAGCGTGAGCATCGTGTCAAAACCGTCGTTCTCGCCTTTCCGGGTGGGGTCCCGATTTTCAATCAGTGTACCGTCGTTGGTTTCGAATCGAACCGTAGCGCTTCCGCTGGCACCCGGAGATCCCACCTGGAATGTAAAGTAGTCTATATCGCCCGCCGGAGAGATGGCATAACTTTGATCCAGGTCGGTGGTAGGCGCGAGGTACGTTGCATTCTCACGCGTGTCGTTGGGTTCTTCCGTTTCCTGGTCACCGTCACCATCTTCCTGATCGTCGCCGGCTACAGTCACTGACTCAGTGTCGACGGTGTTACTGGTGTTACCGAACGCATCCTGAGCATAGACTTGACAGAGGTACTTTGCGCCAGCCTCCGTCGCCTCGTAGGGCAGAACACGATTGCGCTGTCCTTCCATAGCAGTGAATTCGGTTTCTCCCTCACCCGCGCTGTACCATTGATAGAATACAGCGAAGGCGTCGCCGTCAGGGTCGGAAACATCCGTCGCCTCGCAGATGATGTCTTCCTGCGCGAGTGGATCCTGGGGCGAAATACTTACGGTCGGTGCGCTCGGTGCGGTATTTCCCTCTCCGCCGTTGCTTTCCAAGCCCTCTATGACCCAGATACCCTGCTCCGTTTCGAAGCTGTCCACCACCTTACTTCTGACTTTCGGACTGGCAGAATCTTCCGCAAAGGCTCTGAAATACCACACATCACCCCGTACAAAATCCTCGTCGGCAACAAACGTGGCCGTATCGCCCGGGGCCACACCCTTTTTACGATCGGTTTTTGCCAAGTTGTGGTTCCGATACCACATAATCACCAGGTTGGCTTGAGCATCGTCGTCATTCTGCAGTGTCACCTCGATGGTATCATCGGCCGAAATCGCAGCCATGTCGGCATCCGACGGCATGGGAGGCTTGACTTCCTGCACAATGGGTTTATCCGGACGCGTTACCGTGACCGTGTAACTCGCTGGATCATAGTACCTGTGCATGGTATCGTACGGATACAGGCGGTAGTTGTACGTATCCGCCGCCAGATCTTCATCCGTAAAGCTCGTAACGGCCGAATCGTATTCAACAACACCTACGACACGAGCGGCACTTCCGTTTTGCGGCGCGTCGCCTGCTTGATAGGATTTGCCCTGCACAGGCTCGTCAGTGCTATTAAAGCTCGACGTCTTACGGATAACGATCAGGCCGGCCGGATCAGGCGGCGTGTCCCAGCTCCACTCCAGCACCACGTTCCTGTTGCCCTGGTCGTCTGTTGTAACATCCTTGCCAGTGGCGGTAATTGATAATTTATTCTCGCGGTAGGCGACCGGGTTAAGCGTGATGCCGTCGTGTACGTCTCCATCCACGAGACTATCAGCCGGGTCCGCCAGAACGGTTTCGCCGTCGTCGTACTCGCCGTTGTTGATAAGACTGTCCACCCACACAGCATCGTCACTGCCTTGGCCACCGTAACCACCACTACCGTTCACATCCTTGTAATAAACGTCATCGTCGAAAGTGTCGTCGGCTCCCTCGCCGCCAGTTAAGGATACACCATTATTGACGACAATTTTCTCGCCCGCGTTGTACACTGAGTCGCCATCGTCCACCCACGCGTCATCGACGCCGGGCGTGAACGCGCCGCTGGGGATTATGTGATCGTACGCGCCCGCCGCGTAGTTCAGGACCGTGTCGTAGGCGTGGAACGCATAGTAGTAGTCCGTGCCGTTTTTCAACCCCGTGTCCTCGAACTCGTCGATGAGCGCAGTAACAGTGGTGTCTGTGGCGTGAGTATTACTCAATGGGCTTGTCAACTCCAGCGTGTCGGGGTTGCCGTTCTCATCGTCGATGTCGTTGTAAGGCACGTCCTCACCGCCGACGTTTACATACGCCACATAACTCCCGTCCGGATCAGCGAAGTCCTTGGCCTTCTTGAGCGTAATAGTGTTTGCTCCCTTAGACGCATCGCTCTTCAAAGAACTCTGTGCGATTTTAAGATTCGCCGCGACTGTAGCTGCGCCGACAGTGTCGCCGGTTTCGTAACCCTTTCCTTCGGTCGGAAGGGTTGCCGGGCGCTGCTTGGGCCGACGAAGCACAAGGACGCCACCCAGATCCGAACTCGTGGGGGGCGTAAACTTTACATCGATGCGGTGCCCTTCTGGAGCATCGGAAGCCCGCCTGAGCGTAACGTCGTCCACCGTCGCAGGCGCGGTATCGTCAGCCGTCGGTATGACCGGAAACGGTACGGCGGAAACGGCATCGGCGTAATTGGGACGGTTGTCAAAGGCGAACGCCTGGTAGTAGTACTCGACACCGTTTGTCACGCCATGATCCACAAACTCTGTGCCTGATGAATTGTACACGACGGTCCCATCGCCCACCGTATCATCGATCCTGTACGCAACCCCAGCGGTGGGAATCTCATCGGCAGTGGGTTCAGAACCTTCAGTGCGCACGAGCAATACACCGTCAAAGTCCGGACTGGACGGATTCGTCCAAGTCAATGCCACTTGACCGTCCCCGCGATCAGCCGAGAAGTCCGTCACGATCGGGGGAGGCACCTGGTCAGTGGTCGGCGTGCCCAAAGCGGTTACCTCCGGTCCGTAGTTCCTGCTCTCGTCCACGCTGTAAAAGCGGTATACATAGGTCTCACCGTTCGTTACAGCCGTATCTTTGTAGTACTCACCAGTGCCGGAATAGACGACGCGATTGCCATCGCCCAGCTCGTCACCTACGTCATAGGTAACCCCCTCTTCCGGCTGTTCCACGGCCGTGCCTTCTTTACACCGTGTAATCATTGTGTACTCAAAATCAACGTTTTCGGGGTCCTCCCACGTCAGCTCAAGCTGGGAATCACCCACGATGATTCGCGCATTCGACACCGGGTCCGGGTCATCGCTATCTGCGGACGGGTAGACATTTACCGTTTCTCCTGTGGCGTAGTTCGGAACTTGATCGAACGCGTACATGGTGTAATAGTAAGACTGATCATTCCTGATGCCGCCGTTCTGATCCGTTTCTGTCACGTTGGACTGAGCGCTGGCAGAGACGACCAAGTCGTCCCCCACCGTGTACGCGAGGGGGGTAGTACCCGTGTCGTGAGGTAAATCTGTTGTGAGCTTTAGACGATCGGGGCCCAGGATTTCCAGGATTTCATAACGTCCCGCGTTGGGGCCGCTGCGGATGACAAGGTAGTGCCCTTCCTGTAAGGGTTTTTCCTGGCCTTTGGTGGTGTTCAAAGTGGTGAAGTCTACACTCTTCGACGCTACCACATTGAGCTTTCCGATATTATCCGGGTCAACCACCAAATCGTCTGCCCCGCCGGCGGGGTTGAGAAATGTCCCCGGTAACCGTGAACGATTGTCGTTCGGCGTGACAAATTCGCTGTCATTGCTCTTCACCACCAGGACGCCACTGAAGTCCTCATCGGCGGGGTTGTTCCATTGCAGTGTAATCCGCCGATCGCCCACAGTGGTTGCAACGTTGGAGACTGATGCCGGCGGTTCCGAGTCCACTTCCAGGATATTGGTGCGTTCTTTCGCGTAAGATTCAGGGGGCGCGGGAGGTAACCCTCCCGAGTCAGACGGGGAGAGTGCGTCCGCGTCAGTTGTCCCGTGGGGGCCCGAAGAATATTGGATCACGTGCGGGCCGATTTTTACTTGCTGCTTCTCTGCATCAGGCCCTGCAGCACCCTCAGGATACCAGGAGACAATGCCGGCACTGAAATCGTCCCGGTTGCTGATGGAGCTGGCGGTACGCAGAACGACGAATACTTCGTCCCCCTCATTCAGGCCAGCGTCGTTATAGGGCACCTGAACCACTTCTTCTGTAAAGTCCAGTTGCATCTGTGTAGGCGATCCGGTTGACCCCACTTGGTAAGGAGGCCGATCAAGACGGAGATTTCTATCCACGTTTGGGTCGAATTTGCCCTTGCGGCCGGCGATGACGGTTGCCCCGTCATCGAAGGGCTTCGCGGCAGTAGATTCCGCACCGCGCTCAGCATTCAGGATGGTCGCCTCAACCTGATGCGCAGAAGCTGTAGCCGGGTGTGAACTCTGCGTGCCGCTTATAGCCCGGATGCAGTTCTGGAGCTGATTGCTGTCCCGATCGTTGTAGGCGATAATCTCACTGTCAATGCGAACAAATGCGTAATGGTCTTCGTCGGGGTCCGTAAGATCCCCAGGGGTTGAATTTGCGTCCAGGTTTATTGTGGTACCGAACTCGGTAAGGTCCGCCGACAGCGAACACTCGTCTCCGTTCGAAAAATAGCCCATATCCGTATAGGCGATGCATTCTTCACCGTTGCCTCCAACCAGGGTTATATATCGCCTCTGCTGGCCATCCGGATCGGGAAATCCTCGGATGACGGCGTTAGCGTCTGAATCCTTCTGCAGTCCGACGATTTCGTCAAAGGAAAACTCTCTGGTCTTTGCGGTAATACCGCCCGATTCATCAAGTTCTGCCCTGACGTCGGTTGCGTCTTTCCATACGGATATACCGCTGTAGATATGCCTCTGCCTCACGCGGACGCCGCCTTCATGCCAAACCGCGTATGTACCGCGCGCTCCCCGTTTGCAATTCTCCAGATCGTCCCCGTTGATACTCGTATAACCAATCACTTCACTTCCAATCTCGACGTAAGCGGTGTATTTGCCTTCGGGGTCGTCGAAGCCGGTGCTGTCGCGCAATGTGATGGTTTTCGCGTCATAGGTTATCCACCCATCCAGGGAGTCGGACGGACGATGCGCGTATACCTTGTCTTTGTAGTCAAAATTGAAAAGGTCTTGGTCAAGGTTGAAGTCTGTGTCTCCGCCGTGGTTATACAACTCTACCACCAGATTCTGAAGCACGCTTCCGGTTGCAGTGCTGCCGTCGCTCACATTCGCCCCATCAACCAGGAGGGTATCCACCCCGTCATCATAAACCGCATTCGTGCCACTGGGGTCGTCAATCCAAATGCTGTCAGCACCCGCGTTAAAGGTCTTGTCCCCGTCACCGTCTTTCCATGCGACATCGTCCAGGACCAAACCGGAGTCGCCCGCAGTGAGGCTTCCCCCGTTGGTTACGACCTTATCCTGCGTATCATACACGCCGCCGGGGCCTTCGGACGTGTCGACCCATACTCCTTCGCCTGCATCGAATTCACCGTTATCGTTGTCGTCTTTGAACAGAACGGATAGCCGGTTGTCCGTCATGTTGACACCTAAAACAGGAAGCGCATCACTGACCTTCGAATGCTGCCCCAAGGGCTGGTCCGGGCTGGTACTGTCGGTCACGTCCGTGGGCATGTTCGCGGTCATCGGATCCGACTTAACTTCCGCATTGGTAGCCGATGGTCCCTGCGGATCCAGGGTGACGCCTTCCCCGGGAACATTCAGCTGTACATCGTCATCGAGCGAGATCTGTCTTCCGGCGCGAGCGGCTATGTAGTAGTCGGGGCCGGCGTGCTCACCTTCTTCAACCTGTTTAGTGGCCGGGTTATCCATCCCGGGGGGCGCATCCTCACTGGGGATTTCCTGACCTTGGTGAGCATCGAGGACTGCGTAGGTGGTGCCGGCTTCCGTTCGCCACTGAGCCGGATGTCGGTCTACCAGGATCTGGGCCGGCGGATCCCATTGGGTATCAAGATCGCGGTCGTAGACGATCCAGTCGCCTTGGGTATAATCGCCGCTGCCGTCAAAATCCAGGTATACGAGGTGCTTGTCCTGGGCGGCGTTGACCCCGTCATTGTCGTCGTAGTCAAGACCGAGGGGGGGATTCACGGAGCGGCGTTTCTGAGCACTGTAAATAATATTCTCCTTTTCGCCGCTGCTGAAGTCATTGTCGCCGTTTGTGTCCAGGAATAAGGATTCGCCGAGGGTATAGGTTCCCGAAGCGTCGTCGTCTTCGAAGCAGACGTCATCATCAGGGTCAAATCGTTTGGCGGGGGCAGTTGGCCACTGGTCTCCTTCCAGATTGATTTCCGCCCTGGGGGTATTGGTGCCGTCAGCGTCAATAACGATATCCGTAACCGTGTTGAAAACACCGGGTCCTCCCACTTCCCCGCTGCCCGGCAAATACTGCACCTTATTACCCACTTCTTTCCAGAGAGAGAGACCCGACAGCATATCATTCGTGAGGGGTGCAAGGTCTTCCCTGTTACCTTTGGTGAGGTTTACGCGAACCTTAGAAAAGACGAGATCGCTTGATTGCTGGGTGACTTCGTCCTGAGTGTATACCAAATCAATGCCAACCGCTGCGCTGGGCACGCTGTTAGCCTCAAGCGAGGTGCGCTTCTCACCTACGTCCGGGTCTTCATTACCCATCACCATGTTTTTTAACCACATGCCGGGGTAGATGGGGTTGGTCCAGATAATGCCCGGATTGTTATTTTCAATGTAGCCGCCGTCGATCCAGGCGCCTTCGCCCGAGTCAAAGCTTCCATTACCGTTACCATCGTTATACATGGCATTGCGGACGATTTCGCCTTTACGATTATCCTGTGGGGGGTTATTTGTTGTAATGACTGCGTCGGTGCCGTCATTATAACGATCCGAATCGCCTCCTCTTTCTACCCAGGCTGTATCGGTGGTGGGTGTAAATTCGCCGCTGTTGTCTGCGTCATAGTATAAGACCTTGTCGGAGAATGAATTACCGCCTTCGCCGCCGGAGAGGGGGTCATCGTGCAGGGGCACGTCTCCGGGGTCTCCAACGGCGCCGGGATCATCATAGTTGTTGTTGTTGTCAAATCGCGTAGGCGATCCTGCAGTTGTCGTATCGGAAAACCATTCTTCATCCGCATCTCCGAGCACTTCGTCGGCATGGGGGTTTTTAAAGCGCATGTCGCCGATCGCCACGCGAAAGGGGGAGCCGAATGCCATAGCCGTACCCCCCGGCGAAGTGGAAAGATCGGGATTGGAGTCGTTAACGCCCGCATCCACACGAAGGACGACAAAGAAGGTCGAAATGTCACCATCCAGGGCAGCAGGACCGCCGCCATCCACCGTCCGCATCATCCAGTTGTCCCCGTAGGCATCACCACGAGCCCATGAGTTCCCCCCGAGCACCGTCCGATTCACCAGTTGGTCATCAGCGTCAAACGCCCCATTGTCGTTGGCATCCGCGTACACGCAGATGCCGCTGTACTGAGAAAAATACATGGTACTCGGCTCCGCGGTAGAGTCCAACCCCTGACCGAAATGGATGTCGTTGTCGTTCATCGCGTCGAAGAGGACATCCAGCTCATAGACACTGGTGGAGGTCGTGGCCGTACCGGCCGCCACGTCGAAGCGCAGAACGGCGGTGCTGGTATCATACCCGACAACGGTATGGTAAGTGGGGAATTTGTACGCGGGGACAGCTTGTTGGATGATGTCAGTCTGAGAAATCGACTCATTCCGTTTGTTCGGATAGTCCCAGCGCGGGCGAACCCATGCGTTGGGCCAGTAACTATAATCGAGCGTCGTGCCTCCGGTTATAATAGGATTGCTGAAGATCGGAGCGACATGATGATTCGTAAGAACTCCGCTGGCCACTCCTCGCGCCCCCGGTGTACCAGTAGCTGTATAAGATTGTTGCATATCCCAGATCTCAAGATAATGGCGAAGCTTGGTGGTGATCGCTGTTAAATTGTCGTCCTTTCCGTCGGGTTTTCTGCGCACGTTATCTCCGATCTCCGGCTCGCCGTCCTGTTCGGTCAGTGTTATGTTCACAACGTCTGCATCGATATCGTAATTGTCCACGAATACGTCGAATTGACCGCGTGGTTCGGGAGGATCCGGGTTGGTATCTACCCAGTATCGGTTCAGATCCGACGTCGTATCAGCCGAAATCCAATAAACTTCGGTCTTGTCCGAATCGATCGAATCGCCCACGGCAAGATCGCCTGGCAGGTTCGTGCCGGCTATAGAGTCCAAAAGATTTCTATCGTGCTCGTCGAAAATGCCGTCTCCGTCGTCCCTGCGTAGGTCAACGGTGTCTATCCGACTTGTAGAAGGTGTCAAGTTTTGGTTACCATTTCCACCCACGGTAAAGTTGTTCACGGTGATAGATCCATTGCGCGCAGTCACCGTGATTTTGAAAAGTTCAGTCTCTTGACTATCGGGGACGATGCCTTGAGCGCCCCCCCGTACCTCGTCGTGGCTTATGGTCCAATCTTCAATGGTAACCTCCGCGGTGGTGGGGAGGACGGTGATGTCGACGGTGGCGGTGAAGGTGTCTCCAGCGTCGTTTTCTGCTGTGGCCTCCACAGTATAAGTGCCTGGACTGGCGGCTGTTGTGGCGTTGATATCAATAAAACTTGCGTCGTTGGGGGGATCCGGCTGGACGTTGACGTCGGCGGGGATCCCGGCCCAATCCGTCGTATCCGCTTGGGTGGGATCACCGTCGGGCTTGTTGTCGGATACCGCCTTTAGTCTAATGGAGTCGCCGCCTTTAACGAGTTCCGTACCGTCAGGCGTTTCCAAATCGAGCCCAGCCTCTACGGTTTGGACAGTAAAGAGTACCGCCACGAATGCGATTGCGCTGACCAGAGGCGCTTTGGTCATAGGTGCCGGTGCCTTGTTCTTCGTGCTTCGTTCTTCGTTCGACGTTGTTCGTTCAACGTTCGTCGCTGGAGGATGTTGAGAAGAGGCACTAGTATTAAATGGTCGCGCGCGCGCGTGCGTAGACGTCATCGATAGAGGTCGGACGGCTGATGTAAGCCAAGCGAACAGTCCATCGGGCGGCGGACGGAACCTGATCATCAGGCGCGCACAGAAAGGGCGAATCCTCCGGCATACGCTTTGAAACAAGGCGGTGAGCATGGAAACGAGCGTACAGACCGTCGTCGAGCGTTTGTGATGTGTCACGATAGCTTTCCTCTTATGTATTTATGGTAGGATTATGGGTTCTATTGTATAGATAGTTTAACACAGATTCGGCCTCCTGCCAAGCAATTGGGCTTTGTCGTTTCAACAACAACATTGGTTACTGTAATAAGTTTTGTCGACTTTCGTGGATTGCCTTTGCGTGCTTCGCGACTTGGTGGCTTTGCGGCTTCGCGGGAGTTCGTCGTTTCCCGACGCCCGACGTTCGTCAGGGGCGGGCTTTCGGCTGTCGCCTCAACGTCGTTGGTCGTTATTTCGTTTCCTG
>CAJXKU010000012.1 GCA_913055945.1 uncultured Lentisphaerota bacterium
GATCTCTGGAGTGGCTGTAGCCTGGTACAGCTTTGGTAAGCCGCCCCCTGGGGCGGCGACATTTTCTATGATGTGCAGGGCCGAACCAGCCTTCGGCCCTTGCCGCTGCTTATGGATGAGGGCCAACGGCCCGAGGTCATACCAGCCAACCCGCCGGGCGGCGGGGCCGCCCTGATACCCTCCCCGGGGGGAGACTTGAAAATGTTGAACCGTTGATATTGAATTTTCAATGTTGAAGTCAATGTCACCCATGGCTATCCACTTCAAAATTCATGATTCAAGATTCAATATTCATCATTGACGAAGTCTCATACGAACCCTGGGAACCGCGTACGAAAAACATATACCGCGCTCCGAAAGAGCGCTTCATTTCTCTACTTGTAATTTTGTCCCGCACCTTGTCTCGAACCATCGTCCGCTTTTCGCCTTTCCCACTCGTATTATGACACTATCTGCCCGCCGCCTTAGTAAAATAGCGTCCATTCTGTAAACGCATTTGGAATACACCATTACGTATAAGTGTTTTGCAATTCTCTTTTGTATGTCCACAGATAGATGTCTAAACCCCCGGCGGCATATATAGTACCAGCCAACTCAATGGTGAATGCCTACGCGCGCAAGCGCGTAGGCCGGCTGCCACATTTCCGGGCGGCAAAGTGCAGAAGTACGTTGACCTGTGATATAAACGTATTGCAACAGGAACATACCACCGAACAGCGAAAACGTCAGCATTGGTTTTCGGTTGCGCGCAATGGTGGGTAAAAGGGCGGGATACCCCAGATATGCCGAAACGTACCGATATCGAAAAAATTCTCCTCATCGGTTCCGGCCCGATCATTATCGGTCAGGCCTGCGAGTTTGATTATTCGGGAACTCAGGCGTGCAAGGCGTTGCGGGAAGAAGGTTACGAGATTGTACTCGTCAACAGTAATCCCGCTACGATCATGACAGATCCGGAATTTGCGGATCGAACGTATATAGAGCCGTTGTCCGTGCCCGTCCTGCATGAGATTATCCGGCGGGAACGGCCGGATGCGCTGCTTCCCACCCTGGGCGGACAGACGGCGTTGAATCTTGCCATGGAGTTGTCCCAGCGGGGAACGCTTGATCGTTATCAGGTCGAAATGATCGGGGCGCGGGCGGATGTTATCGATACGGCGGAGGACAGAAATAACTTTAAGAGCGCGATGGACAGGATCGGTCTGGAAGTTCCGGAGAGCAATTCCGCCCACAGCCTTGAAGAGGCGAAAGACATGCAGCGTCGTATCGGAAGGTATCCGGTCGTTGTCCGGCCCGGCTTCACCCTTGGCGGGACAGGCGGCGGTATTGCGTGGAACGAAGAACAGTTCGAGCATGTCGTGTCGGTCGGCCTCGATTACAGTCCCATTAACGAGGTGCTGATCGAAGAATCGGTCCTGGGGTGGAAGGAATTTGAACTGGAAGTGATGCGGGACAAAAAGGACAATGTGGTCATTGTCTGTCCCATCGAAAACTTCGACCCGATGGGCGTGCATACGGGCGACAGCACCACGGTGGCACCGGCGCAGACCCTGACGGATCGGGAATACCAGCGTTTACGGGACAGCGCGATCGACGTGATGCGGGCCATAGGGGTGGACACCGGCGGGTCGAACGTTCAATTCGCCGTGGAGCCTGAGACCGGACGGTTGGTGATTATTGAAATGAACCCGCGGGTTAGCCGATCAAGTGCGCTTGCATCAAAGGCGACGGGTTTTCCGATCGCCAAGTTCGCGGCGAAGCTCGCGGTGGGCTATACCCTGGATGAAATCCGGAACGATATCACCAAAGAGACGCCTGCGTCGTTTGAACCTACGATCGATTACGTGGTGACGAAGGTGCCGCGCTTTACGTTTGAAAAATTCCCCGGTTCAGACAGCACCCTGTCCACCAAGATGAAGGCTGTCGGCGAAGGCATGAGCATCGGCCGGACTTTTAAGCAGTCGTTGCAGAAAGCGCTGCGTACCATGGAGACGAATCGGGCCGGGTTCGGCGCGGACGGGAAAGATGCGGCCTTGACGCAGATGAGCGATGACGAGCTGAAGGCTGAATTGAAGCGGCCGAATTCTCAGCGCATTTTCCAGACAAGAGAAGCTTTCCGGCGGGGATGGACCATTGACGAAGTGTACGAATTGACCTGGATCGATCGATGGTTCCTGGATCACCTGGCTGAGTTGACAGCTTATGAAGACGAAATCCGGAAAGTAGCAGGTACGGTCGACGGACTCCGGCAGGATCCCGCCTTTCTGCAACAGGCCAAAGACTTCGGGTATTCAGACGTTCAGCTTGCGTGGTTGCTGGACGGTCAGGAGGATGAAGTCCGGGGTGTACGGGAGGAACTCAATATCCTGCCGGCGTATAGCCTGGTGGATACCTGTGCCGCGGAATTTGAAGCCTACAGCCCCTACTTCTACTCCGCGTACGGCGCGCTGGATGAGTGTCGTTCGTCCGAACAGAAAAAGATCATGATCCTGGGCGGAGGACCGAATCGGATCGGGCAGGGCATCGAGTTCGACTATTGCTGCGTTCATGCTTCGTTCGCCTTGCGCGAAGTTGGATACGAGACGATAATGGTCAACAGCAATCCGGAGACGGTGAGCACGGATTACGATACGAGCGACCGTCTGTATTTCGAGCCTCTCACCCTCGAGGACGTGCTGCATATTTATCAGCGGGAAGACTGCTCCGGGGTCATTGTCCAGTTCGGCGGACAGACGCCGCTGAATCTGGCACGTCGGCTGGAGGAAAACGGGGTCAATATTATCGGCACCGAACCTGCAGATATCGAGGCGGCGGAAGATCGTGATTTCTTCCAGCAACTCATTAAGCGTTTAGGTTTGCAGCAGCCCGACAACGGAATGGCTGCAGGTATGCAGGAAGCGCTGTCAATCGCGGGAGATATCGGCTATCCCGTCCTCGTGCGTCCCTCCTATGTACTGGGCGGGCGGGCAATGGCGATCGTTTACGACGAATCCTCGTTACGCCAGTACATGCAGGAGGCCGTGGACGTTTCGGAGGAACGGCCGGTGCTCATTGACAAGTTCCTGGAAGACGCCGTGGAGGTGGACGTCGATTGTATTGCCGATACAGAGCGCGCCGTGATTGGCGGGATCATGGAGCACGTTGAAGAGGCCGGCGTTCATTCCGGAGACAGTGCCTGCATCCTGCCGCCGGTGAACCTGGACAATGAGCTTATTGATAAAATCCGGCAGCAGACCCGTGCTATAGCTCAGGAGTTGAAGGTGCGCGGGCTGTTGAATATCCAGTATGCCGTAAAAGGCGGGCAGGTGTACGTGCTGGAGGTCAATCCGCGTGCGTCCAGAACAGTGCCGTTTGTCAGCAAAGCCACGGGTATCCCGCTGGCGAAACTGGCCTCCCTGGTTATGGCGGGCTATAGCCTGTCGGAACTCGGCTTCACTGAAGAACTGTGGCCTAAGCATTATTCCGTAAAAGAAGCCGTCCTGCCGTTCTCCCGCTTCCCCGGCGCTGACGTGCAGTTGACACCGGAGATGAAATCCACCGGCGAAGTCATGGGCGTGGATACAGATCGGGGCATGGCGTATGTCAAGAGTCAGATGTCTGCAGGTAACCCGTTGCTGAAAACGGGCAATGTGTTTTTAAGTGTTCGTGACAGGGATAAGAATGCGGTGGTGCCGCTGGCGCGGGAACTGGTGGAGCTGGGCTACGGGATCTACGCAACTTGCGGTACCGCAACACGGTTGCGGGAGGAAGGGATACAGGCGAATGCGCTGTTCCGCATTTCTGACGGCCGACCCAATGTGCTGGATTATATCCAGGAAGGAAAAGTGGACTGGATCGTGAATACCCCGACCGGCGCCACGCCCAGACATGATGAGGCCCGGATGAGGACAGAGGCTGTGTTGCGCGGGGTGCCGATCTCGACGACGATCAGTGGTCTGCAGGCCGCTGTAAAAGGTGTACAGGCGCTGCACAGACTGGAGACGCTTGAAGTGTGCAGCCTGCAGGAATTCCACCGACATACGGCGTTCACCCTGTGGAAAGGACCCAAACGGACTTTGGCCGCATCAAACTCGGGATATTCGGAAGGATAGGGATGAAGTGAGCCGGACAGGTTGCGGCTTTGGCTTATGGTGATGTCGAGCGGAGTTGTTGTCGGCTCTTCTCAGTTTGTCAGTTCACGGGTGAACCTAAAATTCGCAGTAGAAAAACCAAACAACTAACGTTTCACCCAATGGGTGAAACGTTCTAATGAACTAACACCTTATAAACTAATATATTATATACCGTTTGGTTTTTCTGCTGCGTATTTTAGGGTAAACGCCAAGCGGCAGATCCGCCGGTGGTCTGAATGTATCAAAGAACGTAAGAATCCAGTTCAAAACCATGGGATGATGTCCTCATGAAAAAACCGGAAGAAAAATACTGCTGGCGCGAAAAGCGGGAAAAAAAGGCTTTTCTGGCTCTGGAGGACGGAAGTGTCTTTCGCGGCCGGTCGATCGGCGCGGATGACGATACGCTGGGAGAGGTTGTGTTTAATACGGGAATGACAGGGTATCAGGAGATTGTGACTGATCCCTCTTATGCCGGCCAGATCGTCACAATGACGTACCCGGAAATCGGGAATACAGGGGTGAACGAAGAGGATCCTGAGTCCCGACAGGTTTTCTGCAACGGCTTCGTGGTGCACGAGCTCAACGGGCCGCGGAACTGGCGCAGCGAACAGCATCTGACGGAATACCTGAAAAACTACAACGTGCCCGCTCTCGAAGGGCTTGATACCCGGGCTTTGACGAAAAAGCTTCGGGATGCCGGTACGTTGAGAGGGTATATCTGTGCTTCGGGCGGATTGGACGAACAGGCCGCTGTGGAAAAAGCCCGGGCGTGGGAAGGACTGGATAATCAGGACTATGCAGCCAGAGTGACCTGCCCGGAGCCTTATGAGTGGGACAAGGACGGGAAAAAGACAATGTCCTGGGGAGGACCGGTTGAGGAGCTTCCGGAGACAGACTTGTTCGTTGTAGCGTACGATTTCGGCGTTAAGTGGAATATCCTCCGGCGGTTGCGGGCGCACGGCATGGATGTGCGCGTGGTGCCCGCGGCGACAAAAGCTGAAGACGTGTTGGCCATGAAGCCCGATGGCGTCTTCCTCTCCAACGGACCCGGCGACCCGAGCGGTGTCTCCTATGCAGTCGAAGCTGTGCAGCAACTCTTGGGGAAAGTTCCGATCATGGGCATCTGCTTGGGACACCAGTTGTTAGGACTCGCAATGGAAGGTAGCACGAAACGTCTGAAGTTCGGCCACCACGGGGCAAATCATCCGGTTATGGATCTGCAGACGCGCAAAGTTGAGATCACGACACAGAACCACAATTTCATCGTCGATCCGGACAGCGTGAACAGTACGAAAGCGGAGATTACACATCTGAACCTTAACGATGATACCGTGGAGGGGCTCAGACACCGGCGTGAGCCTGCCTTCAGCGTGCAGTATCACCCGGAAGCAGGGCCCGGACCCCATGACCCCGCGTACCTTTTTGACCGATTTCGAAGCATGATCGGCGAATATTCATAGGGCTACCCAACCGACACCGCAAAAACCGGTAACGAGGCACCCGGAGAGGAGATAACCGGCGTGCTCTGGGCGGATTTGGCGTAGCTTGACGCGGATGCGCTTCGCGGCCCCGGATATAGTGTCGCGTTCCGGCGAGCGACGCGGCTGGGTAGGCAGCGCTGGACAGCAATCCGAGGCGAGATGGAAGATCATAACAGAGCTCACTCTGGATGACAACCTGAAGGCCTGAGTTGACAGATTATGACCAATGAAAAGATCGACCGAGCATATGCAGAATACAGAAACCATACTTGTTCTTGATTTCGGGTCGCAGTATACACAGCTTATTGCACGCCGTGTCCGCGAAACAGGCGTCTATTCGGAAATCATCGACAGTGCCACCCCCATTGACCGGATCCGTTCGTGGAACCCGAGTGGACTTATCCTCAGCGGCGGTCCGGCGAGTGTGCATGACACCGATGCGCCGAAGAGCGCGCCGGAGATTTTTGAATCAGGCATTCCTGTGCTGGCTATATGTTACGGGCTGCAGTGGATGATGTATCACCTGGGCGGGGAAGTGAAGCCTTCGGGGTCCCGCGAGTATGGAAGATCGTGCCTGAAGCTGACGGGGGAAGATCCGCTGTTCCATGACGTGCCCCGTGAGTCCCATGCATGGGTCAGTCATGCAGACGAGGTGATCAGTCCGGCCCCGGGATTTGAGGTTATTGCCGAAAGCGAATCCGTACCTAATACGGCGCTTTGCGACCGGAGCCGAAAATTGTGGGGCGTTCAGTTTCATCCGGAGGTTGTGCATACGGACTACGGGAAACAGGTGATGTTCAATTTTACCCGCCGAATCTGTGGATGCAAGGGGCAATGGTCGCCCGCGGCATATATCGATTACGCGGTGGCGGACATCAGGCATCAGGTGGGCAGTGACAATGTTGTCCTGGGCCTCAGCGGCGGCGTGGACAGTACGGTGGCCGCGGCCCTTATCCATCGGGCGGTGGGGGATCAGCTTACAGGAATTTTTGTGGACAACGGCTTGTTGCGGTATAAAGAGGCTGAACGTATGCTTAAAGTGTTCAGGGAGAACCTGAATCTGAAGGTCGAGTTCGTAGACGCCTCGGAGCATTTCCTCAGTAGGCTGGAGGGCGTGGCCGACCCGGAGGAGAAACGCCGGATCATCGGGAACGAATTTGTTTCGGTTTTCCAGGAGGCCGCGCAGAAAATGTCACGCGTGCGTTTCCTGGCGCAGGGGACCACGTATCCGGACGTGATCGAGAGTTCTGGGATCGGCCGGCATGCGCAGAATATCAAAAGTCATCACAATGTAGGAGGGTTGCCGGAGCAACTGGGCTTCGATGAGCTGGTGGAGCCGCTCAGGATGTTGTTCAAGGACGAAGTGCGTGAACTCGGGCAGGAGTTGGGACTGCCCGGGGAAACCGTATGGCGTCAGCCGTTTCCGGGGCCCGGGCTCGCTGTCCGTGTGCTGGGCGAGTTGACAAAAGAGCGCGTGCAAACGCTGCAACAGGCGGATCGGATCGTCATGCAGGAGATGAAGGATTCCGGCTGGTACGAAAAGGTTTGGCAGAGCTTCGCGGTGCTGCTGCCTGTGCATACGGTAGGCGTCATGGGGGATGCGCGGACCTATGAAAACGCCGTGGCTATACGCGTGGTGAAGAGTATGGACGGCATGACAGCGGACTGGGTGCAACTGCCGCATGATCTGTTGGGTCGGATCTCTACGCGGATCATCAATGAAGTCCCCGGCATCAATCGCGCTGTCTACGATATCACGAGTAAACCGCCCGGCACCATTGAATGGGAATAAGGGACTGCGTCCAGCAATTGCATTGAGCGTGACAAATACATCCTGGATGTTGACGACATGCTGAACGCAGTTTCATACGAGCCTGGCCGCCGGTGCAGCCACCGGATACCCCAGTATGAGACTCGCCGCCTTTAAGAATTCAGCAAACCGCCTAAAGGCGGTACTACAAACCTTCAGGTATCCCGGAGGCAATTGCTTGTAGTTCCGGCTTCAGCCGGATCTTTACCCGGCGAGTCTCATACGAGGGACTGCGTCCAGCAATTGCATTGAGCGTGACAAATACACCCTGGATGTTGACGAGACGCTGGATGTTATGCCTAAACGGAGTTTGACAGGGTAAACGCAGTTTCAAAGCGCTGCAGAAACCGCAGCGCACTCCAAAGATAGCCTTGCGGCTATCGTACATATGCTGATCGGCGAAGTCGCAAGATCCCGACCTTTATAAAGTGTCGGGGCCGATCTTTCGGCGTGCGGCGCGCTTTGTGCGCCGCTTTGCATTGTCTGCAGGCACTGCGGCACTGCGTGCAGGCATTGCATGCAGCATGACAAAATACACTATGGATGGTAACGACACGCTGAACGCAGTTTCCTAAACGGAGTTTGACAGGCTGAACGCAGTTCCTGTTAGAAGGAATGGGAGAACGAAAATTGAGCGCTTTTGAGAACGTCTACGTGGGTGTCGCCGGATGGTCATACGAAGACTGGAAGGACGTCGTGTATCCGGCCTCGGAGAAGAATCGACTCGGATACATTGCGCAATTTTTCGATTGTGTAGAGATCAACAGCTCGTTTTATCGACCGGCTACGCAGCGTATGGCTGAGAAGTGGGTCCAGGACGTGCAGGAGAACGAAGCGTTCATGTTTTCAGCCAAGCTGTACTCGCGGTTTACGCACGATTTTGAAAAGGCGTATCCCGATCAAGCGGAAGTGAACCAGGTGAAACAGGGATTTCAGCCGCTGCAGGCCGCCGGGCGACTGCTGACGTTGCTGATTCAGTTCCCCTTTTATTTCCGTGACAGTGAAAAGAGTCGTGAGCGCCTAAAACGTATCGCAACCGACTTTGCCGAATTCCCGAAATCGGTCGAGCTGCGCGACAGCTCCTGGGCGCAACCGGATGCCCTGGCGTTTCTGCGTGAGCAGGGGTTGAACGTGGTTTGTCTGGACATGCCACTCACCCGGCGTTCGTTCCGGGAGAAAGCCGTAACCACGGGAGATATCGGTTACCTGCGACTACACGGACGAAATTACGACGCGTGGTTCAATAAAGAGGCAGAGCGGGATCAGCGTTACAACTATTTGTATAGCGGAAAAGAAATGGATTTTACCGTGCATCGGATTGAAGAGCTTTCCGCGGCGGCCGAGAAAACGGTCGTGGTGTGGAATAACCATTTCCACGGCAAGGCGGCGGTGAATGCGCTTCAGACGCTGAGCAGGCTCAAGGGCGCTCCCGTGGATGCGCCGGAACCGCTGCAGAAGGCGTATCCGGGAGCGAATGGCGTTGGGTTTCGGTAGTTGTTTGCCTAGTAAGGGATGAGCTTGTATACTATAAATACGGAAAAGTGCATGAGGCTTGGAAGAAGTAGCATGGTGATACGTTTTCGGCACAACAGAATGAATACGCAAGATCTGCGGAGAATGGTTGTATGAACAGGATAAAGATGAAAAGGCGCGTTTTTTCGCTGGTGGAACTGTTGGCGGTTATGGCCATTATTGCGATTCTGGCGGGACTGATCATTGCGGGGTCGAGCTCAGTCAGGCGTCGGCAGCGGGAGTCGGCGGCACGCGCCACGCTGCAGCAGCTGGAGGTCGCGTTGGACCAATACCAGCAGGAATGGGGACATTACCCTTATCCTCGAGACGAGATATTCACATTTTGTTACAAAGTCAACGATAATGGCGAATTATATTTTCCCGGCGACGGCGTTGATAGTGATGGAGACGGGGAGGCGGATGATTCGTGGGGTTCCGTCTATGCAATTCGGGAGAAGAGTGGGCTTGGGAGCGGTGGCGATAGCGACGGGGACGGTAAAGCGGATGATCAGACCGCAATACGGAACCATCGGTCATACGCGGAGCCTGAGCATGCAGCAGAAGATGCCTGGGGAAAACCTTTTTTTTATAAATGTCCCGGTACGATGAATCCCGACTCGTACGATTTGTGGTCCTTGGGCCCGGATACACATCCGGGCGTAAGGGGCGAAGATGCGAATGACTTGGACGCAAGCTTTACCACGCAAGAAAATAATGATATTACCAACTGGAAACAGCGGTAGGTAGCCGTGTGGTCTCTTCGGCGCCCGTTGTGATTAGGCGACGCTTTGGTATGGCGAACCTTCGGGTTCGCCGAGTAGGCAGCATCGAACGAACCGGGCTGTAGCCCGAAAAAATCGGCTTGTCAGCCCGATGAAAGAAAAAACGCCAACTGTAATCGGAAGAGGTGTTCAAGATGTACAAATCACGCTTTACACTGATCGAGTTGTTGACGGTTATTGCCATTATTGCTGTTCTCGTAGGGCTGTTGTTCCCGGCTTTAAGCGGCGCACAGAAAAAGGCGAAGAAAACGACTGCCAACACCGAGATCCAATCCCTGAAAGGCGCGATTCAGCAGTACGAAACCACGTACGGCGTGCTGCCCGCGGTGTGTAGCGCCGACTCAGGCGATACGTATGTAAATGCAGATACCACGACGTCGGATGCTTACAAGAAACTGATAAAGCTCCTGCAGAACGCGGATCCGCCCAATGCCAATGCGCGCGGTATCGAATTCCTCCAGATCAAAAACAATACACCCGGCGAATTTAAAGATCCTTGGCAGGAGGACTATCAAGTCTGCATAGATAATGGTTCAAGCGAAGGGTATGATGGAAAGCTGAGCGATAGCTCGCTTGAGGACGGATCTCTACCCAGTGGGGTCCCCGATCCCATTTACGCCAGCGCCGCCATCTGGTCCACCGGTGACGATAGCACCTTTGACAACGACAAAGACCCGAAGTCCTGGGACTCCAGTAATTAAATGTCCCGGCGTTTCTATAAAGCCGGGCTGCTGCGGGAGAAGGGAAGTTTTAAGGCTGACATGCTTTCTTGTCCACCATGGACCACCAGTTCTCGTCTATTCTTGCCAATTGGGGGGAAGTTCCAACTCGGAGTAATGCTGAGGGGATCCCTTTGTCTTAATCGGTTCGACCCATCGCCCTCGGGTATCGGTTGAGGTGTTTTCGTATAGCAGCCAAGCCGCCGGGCAGCGAAACCGCTCTGATCGGTAGACGCGCAAAATGTAAGCATTGATTCAGAACCGCGAATCACGCGAATCGACGCGAATCCATATACAAAAAGAAGATTGGCGCCTGTCCGAACATTTGACAAAAAGGCAGCGCTAAGTTCGAACTTTGAGCTTATTCACTAACTCGTTACTCGGTGTTGTGTCAATGAGATGAGGAGGTCGTGTTTCGGTGGGTGGGTGAGCGGTTATCGGTGATCAGTGGATGGTTTCGTGATCAGGTTGCGTCGTACCTTAGGCCGGAATTTGAAGTTATCAGTAAGTTCACCGGCTTTCGTTTCTCAGCCTTATTAGTCACGTCTTGTAGTTTCGCAGTCCCGTAGTCAGTAGCCTGTGGTTTCCAGAGGTCTGTCGTCCTGTAAATGCCTGTTTTTCTCTCAGCATTACCTGTTATAGTTCCTTGTTAAGGAACCAGAGATAGCTTTTGCCATGGAGGTGTAGAACCGTTATGGAGGTGAGTTCGATGATTACGGAAGAGATCAAGAAGTTGTCGAAAGAGGAGAGGATGATTTTGATGGAAGAAATCTGGGACACGCTCTGCCATGAAGAAGAAATAGAATCCCCGTCCTGGCTAAAGATGTTCTTGATAAACGGCGTGAAGAAATAAAAAACGGGAATGCTGAGTTTATTTCAATTGAAGACCTGAAAGCCAAGGCGCAAAGGCCCCCAGAAAAACATAACTGATCATATTTGTGCGGATTAGCGATAATTCGCGTTATTCGCGGTTCGTGAAACATATTGTTTTGTGGATACCAAATCACGGTGTATTATAGAAAGGTGAACGTGAAACGTGGGGCGTGGAACGCAGAACGGTGAACCATCGTAAATCGTAAATAGTGAATTGTGAACTGTGAGCTGTTAACGGTAAGCAGTAAACGGTCAACGGCGAATACAGAACCAATAACTGATAACTGCCAATAATTAACAACGAGGAACGGAGGCAGCCACATGCCGGATCGGTCTCAGGATTGGCTCAATCAGGCGTTGCGAGACCTTGAGCAGGCTCAGGAATCACGTCAAGCTGAACGACACGAGTGGGCTTGTTTTGCCGCCCAGCAAGCTGCGGAAAAGGCGGTGAAAGCATTGCATCTGGCAAAGGGGCAGGAAGCCTGGGGACATGTGGTGGCAAAACTGCTGGGGGAGTTACCTGATGATGCTGGTTGTTCCGAAGATCTGATCGACAAGGCGCGTGTGCTGGATGCCTATTATATCCCGACCAGGTATGCCAATGGACATCCGGAAGGGGCGCCGTTTGAACACTATGGGAAACTCCAGAGTTCGGAGGCGTGCGATTATGCCGGTGCGATCATTGAATTCGTCCGTACACAGATGGCCGACGCGTGATGAGGTCCACGCCGCAATTGAAAAGTGGGCGCTTGAGGCTGCGCGACGGCGGGAAGGTGTGTTGCGCGTTGGTTATATCGGGTCCTACGCGCGCGGCGACTGGGGGTTTGGCAGCGATCTTGACATCGTCATAATTGTCAACACATCTTCGTTGCCCTTTGTTGAGCGACCGAAAGAATGGGACGTCACTGACCTGCCGGTAGCGGCTGATCTTCTGGTGTATACCCGCACAGAGTGGACATCGTTGCCTTCGGCGTCCCGATTTGCAACCATGCTCCGGCACGAGGCTGTCTGGGTATACGACAACGAGTAAAGGGGTTGGGTTGTTATCGTTCGGGGTTTTTCGCTGACTTTTACCCACGCGTTAGACCGTCAGAGCTTACACATGCTGAACGCAGGTACTGCGTGACGAATACAGCATGGATGTAGACGACATGCTGAACGTAAAGACTGCGTCCAGCATGACAAATACACCCTGAATGGTAGCGACATGCCGCAGTTTCAGTGAAAACAGGACGTATATGCACTATCTTCTCTTTGTTTTCCCCAACGAAGAAGGCCATATTATCGGCGGTTGGCCTCGGCGTCGGAGAAAAAGGTCAACGGTTATGAACGGGGCTCATCAGTAGCTGACGAACGCGGCCATTCAACAAAAGAGATGTGTACGACGGAGAGATCTATGCTGGAAGCGGAGACGGAAGTGAATCGGATGGACAGGGAACAGGCGCGCCGACGGGCGGAGAATCTTCGGGAGCAGTTGGAGCATCACAATTACCGCTACTACGTGCTGGATGATCCGCTGATTACGGATGCTGAATACGATGAGCTCAAACAGGAACTGTCGCTGATTGAAAAGCGGTTTCCCGATCTTCTTACACCGGACAGCCCGACGCAGCGCGTGGGGGCGCCGCCGGTGGAAGAGCTTGGCACGGTGCAGCATGAACTGCCGATGCTCAGTCTTCTGGGGGTTCAGGAGGAAGAGGCGTTCCGCCACTTTTACCAGACGTGCTGTCGCGAACTCGGACGGTCGGAGGTCGCCCTGACATGCGAGCCGAAGTTCGACGGATTGAGCGTGGAGCTTATCTATGAAAACGGTCGATTGGTGCAGGCCTCCACTCGAGGGGATGGCACCACAGGGGAAGAGATTACAGCAAATGTCCGAACGATCCGCGAAGTACCTTTGCGCCTGCAGGGGGATCGCTCGCAGATGCCGGCGCACTTGAATGTTCGCGGTGAAGTGTATATGCCGATCCCTGAGTTCAATGCGTTCAACCGCAAGCAGGAGGAAAAAGGGGAGAAAACCTTCGCGAATCCGCGTAATGCGGCGGCGGGGAGTCTCCGGCAGCTGGATTCGTCTATTACGGCTGCCCGGCCGTTGCGTATATTCTTCTGGGAAATCGCGCCAAGCAGTGATCGGCGCCCGGCCACGCAGTGGGAGTGCCTGCAACGATTGCGCGAGCTTGGACTGAAGACGAATCCGTATTCGGAGCGGTTCTGTTCGCCTGACAAGGTGGTGGAGTGGTTTAATGATATTGCGGCCCGCCGGGATGAATTGCCGTATGAGATCGACGGGTGCGTGATCAAGGTGGATCGGCTTGCTGATCATGAGGTTCTGGGCACGCGGGCGGCGAATCCGCGTTGGGCGCTGGCGTGGAAATTTCCGCCCCGCCGGAAGACGACCACCATACGGGACATCCAGGCGCAGGTGGGCCGAACAGGCGCGCTGACGCCGGTGGCTACGCTGGAACCGGTGAACATCGGCGGCGTCCAGGTGACGCATGCGAGTCTTCATAATCAGGATGAAGTTGATCGTAAGGATGTGCGTATAGGTGACGCGGTGGTGGTCGAGCGAGCCGGAGATGTTATTCCGCACGTGGCTTATGTGGTCAAAGAGAAACGGACGGGGAAAGAACAGCCGTATCGTCTGCCGGGTGTGTGTCCGGTGTGCGGAGGGGCTGCAGGTCGGCCGGAAGAGCAGGCGCTTGTGTTCTGTATGAATGCTTCGTGTCCGGCTCAGGTTAAGCAGAGCATTCTGCACTTCGGGTCTAAACATGGGCTGGATATTGATGGGCTGGGCGAGAAACTGGTTGAGCAGTTGGTGGATCGGGAATTGGTCCGCGATCCTGCTGATCTTTTTGACCTGAAGGTGGAGAAACTTTGTCAGTTGGAAAGAATGGCGAACAAGAGTGCGCGGAATCTGGTTCATGCTGTAGAGAAAGCAGGACAGCGGGTTACGCTCCCGCGGCTGATTTATGCGCTGGGGATTGCCCATGTGGGACGGGCTACAGCGGATGTGTTGGCTTCTTCTTTCGGCTCGCTGGATGCGTTGAGTGAAGCGGGCGTGGAGGAGCTGCGCGATGTTGAAGGGGTGGGGGATAAAATGGCAAATGCGATCTGGACGTGGTTCCGGGATGAGCATAATCGGATGCTGTTGCGGAAACTCAAAGATCGGGGTGTTGATCCGAAAATGGAGACGGCAGAAACGGGTGGTCGGCTTTCGGGTATGACGATTGTGGTCACCGGCACGTTGGAAAGCATGAGTCGGGAAGAGGCGCAGGAGGCGATTCGACGCGAAGGGGGCAAGGCGAGCGGGAGTGTGTCAGGTAAAACGGATTATGTGGTGGCCGGTGCAAGCCCGGGCGCGAGTAAAATGAATGCTGCGCAGCAGCATGGCGTGAAAGTGCTGAATGAACAGCAGTTCCTGGAAATCCTGTAACTCTGCAAGAAGAAATGGAGCAACGACTGAATATCTATGGGAAAGACATCACTTAAAAATCTTTTATTTTTCTGTCCCCAATTTTTTTGTCGGAGGTTATGTTTCAGTATGTCTGCTGAATTTCTCACTGGGATGTCAGGGCGGTTTTCTACGCCCGGCGGTCTTGGTGGAACATGGAGTCTCTGACATATTGTCCCTACCCGCGCCCTTTTCGGGCGCAAATGTTTGGTTGGTAACCGTCAAAACCCCCGGCTGACGCCGGGGGCTACCTACCTGTGCCCCTTCGGGGCACGGCAAATATAGCGATTTCGATTTAGGCGGCATATGTGTCTTTTTCCGGCTGGATACACGGTCGGCCTCGACCGTGGCCCTCACCCGAGGCGGGGGGTATCCATAACAGGGAGGCGCGACGGCGCAATCCGATCGCTCGATGTCCAGCACACCACCCATGCGGACCGCGAAGCGGTCCAGGTGGGTAGCCACGGGCGTAAGCCCGTGGAAATGGGGGGTATACCACCACAAATGCGCGCCCCAAAGCGGGCGCGGGTGATTCCTGTGGGGTACGCCATACCAATCGGTCAGCGATGCTGAATAACGTAATACCCCGGAACGGCGCAATGATGCTGAAATCATGAATTCTGAAGTAGGCAATCGTGTGCCGTACGGGGAGCCTGAGAAAACAATGCGATTGATTTTTAGTGCACAAAGATTACTTTAAGCACAAAGCGATACCATGGAGAGCCTATTATGACACGTACCCAAGTCCAGTTAACGGAAGAACAGGCATGACGCTTACGCGAATGTGAATGTTCAGACGTGGGCCTTGCGCGTTTCGTGAGTACCTGAAATCGGTGCCGGTAAATCCCCACCATCATATCAGAAAATTTTTGTATAACGGAAAGAGTGCTTTTATGTATCGTGATTTATCGGAAATTATACGCGAAGCGGGAGCGCTGTCGCTCAGATATTTCGGCGGCTTGTATGCGGAAGATATCCAGCATAAGAGCGAAGCGGACCTTGTCACGGCGGCTGATAATGCCGTGGAAGCTCTACTCAGAAATAAGCTGCATGAGGCATTTCCCGACTTCGGATTTGTGGGTGAGGAATCGGTGACAGATGAGCAGCAGGAGCGAAGTTTTATCGTTGATCCCATTGATGGTACGACGGGGTTTGTTCACGGGATTCCGTTTTACGCGGTATCAGTGGCGGTCAAAACGGCGTCGGGCGTTACGGCCGGCGCGGTCTATGTGCCGCCGTTTGACGATCTTTACTATGCGGAAAAAGGCGGCGGGGCCTGGAAAAACGGGGAGGCGATCACGGTTTCGCGGACCGAAACACTGACCAACGCTCTGGGGGCGACGGGGTTCGCGTGTGTGCGGGATCGCAAAGAGCCCAACAACCTGCCGGTCTTCTGCCATATTCTGCCCCGGATACGCGGGATTCGGCGTCTGGGATCTGCGGCGATAGATCTGTGCTTCGTGGCCGAAGGCAGGTTCGATATGTACTGGGAAATGAATCTTAACTCCTGGGACGTTGCGGCGGGATCCTTAATGGTGACGGAGGCCGGCGGCAGCGTGACAGACTTCAACGGCGGGGATCGAATGGACGAAGCATCAGGGCAGATCGCGGCTTCGAACGGCGTTCTGCACGGGTCGCTGCTGGAGATGATCCGTGAAGGGCAGCAGAGCGGAAAGTAAAAATCACTCCCCCTTAAAGTTCTCTTCAATCTGTTCCACGATGATACGGTTGCCCTGTACCTGAACGACCCGCACGGGTGATCCCGCCTCGATCATTTCCCCTTGAGTTACTACATGGAATCTCTGATCATCGATGATGGCTGTGCCGCCGGGGTGAAGGGGGCCGTGGGCTACGCCCGATTCGCCTTCGAGATGTTTGTTTTCTTCTTCATACCCGTGCCAGTCTCCGGCGTTCTGTTGGAGGACGGTGTGTTTGCCCAGACGCGTATGCTGCATGCAATGGATGAGCAGCATGACCGTCGCACCGCCGAGGACCAATCCGGCGAACACGACCCACAAGCCGAAACTTATGCTGATGGAGAATGCGCCGATTGTTCCTGTGATAAACAGCATGGCGCCTATGGCGCCCGCAACGCCGCCCGGCAGAATGATTTCTGCCGCGAGAAGAAGAAGTCCGAGGAAAAGCAGGATTAATACAGTCAGCAGATTCAACCGAGTGTGCCCTTTTTTGTTGTGTAGTCTTGATCAGGAACGAACAACTGTAAATAACTTAACAGTTCTGGCCGGATTCAGAACTCACGCACATACGGCGATCTTGATGACAACCTGAACGCCGGGAATAAACAGACCCCGTCCTTGGAGTCGCAACCCCGATTAGTCTCTTGTTCGGGGTGTCTGGACGTTGGCCGGCGGTCAGGCTCGTATGAGACTTGGTACAGCGACTGCATGAAGCCAAACCATACTAAAGTATGAACTCCGACGGGCCAAAACCGCGCGATCGACTCGTAGGAGAATTTTATCGCATTATGATTCTCTCGCGAAGTCGCAATCGGGATCGGGATCGGGGACCGCATCGTCCGGCATTCCGATTTCGATAGCGATTTCGATCTCGATCAAGAACGCACAGGAAAGCCCAGGCTGTTTTATGCGGTGAAGTACCACCCGCCGACAACCGCGTCAAGTGTGATACGGGTAGTACCGGGGTGTCTGCGCGACTGCACCGCCCGGCGGTTTGGCTCGTAGATATCTCGTTCATCTTTTTTGATCGGCAAGGTGGCAAGATCCCGACCTTTATAAAGTGTCGGGGCCCGATCTCCCAAAACACTGCGTGCAGCATGACGCATCGGCGCGCTCCGTGCGCCGCCGCTTTGCACTGCGTGCAGCTTATCCCAAACTCAGCGAACCTGAAGGTCAGAACTCACGCTCGTACCGCCGGCCAAAGTCCCGACACACCTTGCGGAGAAAGTGCGTTCCACTAACGCATAGGAAGACGTCCCCGCGTTCTCGGCTCATTGCATATCCCTCTGATTGCCGCAAAAAGGCACGGAAAGGCACGACGTCAATCAGATATAACGTATTTGTTATGCGGGTTAGGCATATCATCAAACGTAACATGATGCGCACTGTTGGACGGATTAGAAAAACTGCTTTGCATTTTTTCAGCGAATGAGTATATTCATCTGCGAACTGATGAACAGACAGCTGTCATTCGGAGGGATGAGGATACTTATTGTATCAGGATACGTGGAAGTTTTTACCAGAAACCTTTCGGTACACACTTCCTGCATCGCGTCCGCCCAGGCGTGGATCATTTTTTTCCGCACGTGCCGACGGCAATGGCCCTCCCCCTTTGATTACATGGGCTTTTTGTAGATACAGGGAAACATTAGTATCCTTGCTTGTTTGTGCTGTTTGGCGAAATAGAAAATGAATGGCCAAGTCAAACTGTGCATTCACACACAGCCCCCACCAAGGGCTATTACCGCGATGAGCGCGGACTTTCTTTGCCATGCGTCCGGCAGGTAGAGAGTTGCAATACGCCGGACCGTGGAGTTACTATGAAACAACATATATCGCAAACGTCTGACACTTCAGACGCTGCAAAAACCCCGTGGGTTCAGGGGAGCTTTAACGAGCTGATTCCTGAACTCCAACGAGCAGTGGCTGCCGAAGGATATGTCAGGCCTACGCCCGTGCAGGAACAGAGCATCCCCCATCTCCTGGCAAAGCGGGATTTGCTGGGGTGTGCACAAACCGGCACGGGTAAAACGGCAGCATTCGCCCTTCCGCTTCTGCAACAGCTTGCAGACACGGCAGGCCGACCGCAAAAAGGCAAGCCAAGAGCTCTGGTTCTGGCCCCCACTCGGGAGCTTGCCGCGCAAATCGGCAAAAGTATTCAAACCTACGGACGCTTTCTGCGTTTGAGCCATACGGTAGTTTGCGGCGGCGTAAAACAAGCCCCGCAGGTGAAAGCATTATCCCGTGGAGTCGATATCCTGGTAGCCACACCGGGACGACTCCTGGACCTGATGCAGCAGAAACACATTCACTTGAACAAGGTCCAAACCTTCATTCTCGACGAAATGGACCGCATGCTTGACATGGGGTTCCTCCCGGATATTCAACGTGTTTTAACTCACCTTCCGCAGGAGCGACAAACCCTGTTCTTTTCCGCTACCATAAATAACAAGATGACAACGATCGCCGGAACGATGGTTCAAAATCCGGTCCACGTGAATATCACACCCGATAAGCCTGCCGTGGATCAGATCACTCAGAAAGTCTGCTTCCTCGACAAGAGCAACAAAAATTCGCTGTTGATCTCTCTGCTGAATGATCCCCGACTCGACAAAGTTCTAATCTTCACCCAAATGAAACACGTTGCGAACCGAGTGGCACAAAAGCTCAATGCCCAGGGCATTCGGGGTGCAGCGATCCACGGCGATAAAAGTCAACACGCTCGTACCAAGACACTGGATGGTTTCAGAAAAAACCGTTTCAAGGTACTTGTCGCTACTGACGTGGCCGCTCGAGGGCTGGACGTGGATGACATTACACACGTAATCAACTACGATTTGCCTGGAGAAGCGGAGGTCTACATACACCGAATCGGTCGTACAGCCCGCGCAGGTGCAGAAGGAAATGCCATTTCTTTCTGTTGTGCAGACGATCGCCGCTACTTGAAGGATATTGAACGTATACTCGGAGACAGTATCCCCTCTGACACGGAGCATACGTATCACTGCGAGCAAGCTTTAAAGGTGGCCCGATCGGACGGGAAAACGAACCCTCGTCAAAAAGGTAATCGATCGTACGGCAGGCGTTCGCAGGGGGGCAGAATCCGCTACCGCAGCCGTCCGCGCAGATGAGGCTGGCCCCATATGCACGTGCGGCCTTCGTGCTCTTCGTGGCTCTGTGCGAGCATGAATATCCATATTTCGTGTTTATTATCCCGCAGAGGCGCGGGGCCACGGAGAATGTAAAGGAACCGCTAATCACGCGGATTTGTGAGCTGTGAGCCGTGTTGTTGAGTTGTAAGCCGGAAACTGTGAGCGCTGAATAGTAGAACGTGGGATGTGGGATACTGGTGGGGCTGGTCACTTTCAGATGTTGAAGTCATTGCACACTGCGCAAAAGCTAATCCCGATCCTTGGAAAGGCATCGGGACTGATTGATGTCAATGCAATGGTACTAAAAAGTACGTCCCTAAGGATATCCCAGACAGACTGATACACCTCAACAGAAAGTGCGTTCACCGCCCCAGGCGCCACGCCATGCCGGGCTGAGCGCCTGAGGTACTGATACCACTTGTGATCCCGGCTACCAGGTTGCTCAGTATGTGAAGTTCCGGCCCTCAGCGTGCAGTCCGCTCTGCTCCATATGATCACTCCCACCTCAATGCTCTCAGGAAGGATCCAGCGAAACGGCTGCGCGAGGTTCGAGCACGCGGAAGGTCATCGATTCTGTAAGATACAGTTCCACCGACCTTGTATCGTGACATTTGTACCCGATCGCCATATCCTGACCAAGCGTCAACTCATAATCTCCGCCCCGGGTACTCAGAAGCAGACCGCCTTCCAGCACGGGGCTCCAGTTGACGTCACCGCCGAGAAGATCTTCAACACGCCGCCGCAAGGGATAACCTCTCTGATCCCCCGCCATCAGCATCTGGTAGGGCTCGGTCCCCAGGACCAGCGAATACGGTCCGCCAACACCGGCTTGCTGAATCCGCACCACAGCATCCTCTACCACGTCAGTAAAGTCCTCTGCGGCTTTGGGCAGCGGCACACTTTCAGCTTCAGCCATCTCTGCAATTCCGCGGATGCAGGCTTTGGAAAGACCTTTGTAAATCGCTTCCTCTTCAAACTGAGCAGCCTTACAAGCAGCCTCTTCCACCGGATCGAGATTAGGGGTTTTGCTCCCGCGGTTTACATCATCCAGTTCCCAGATATTCAGAGAAAACGGCACCCGGAGTTCCACCAGCGGCTGGACTTCACGAACGCCCCAGGATACACCTCCGCTTCCCTGCTCTTTTTCGACTCGAACGTGTCCCAGGTTAACTGCAGCGGTTTCTATCCCGTGAGGCCCTTTAACATCCACCATTTTGCGGCCAGAAAGATTTCCCTTCAGGATGGTTTTGGCCTGCTCGTCAATCTCTTCCCACGCCTCATCCGTAATGGGAGCTACTGAACGTTTCAAAAAATCCATAATCTTAGTCCCTCCAATTTTAAAAATTCGGTGCTGTATGATACGAATCCTGTGATCATGGGGTCACTTCAATGCACCCAGCCCCAAACTACCGTCGCCGGCGGCGGAGTTCCCGCTGCCGCCTTCGCCGGTCTCTGCTTCCTCAATTTCAGTGATAGGCTCAGACTTGAAAAGGTAGGTATTCAGATTTTCATCAAAGCCCGGCATATTTCTACGGAGCCACTCCAGAAGCATACAGGCGTGCTCTATTTCCTCATACATATTATGTTGCAATACTTTCGTCACCTCGGCGTCTTCAGCAACGTCCGCGCGCTGATTATACCAATCGACCGCCTCCAGTTCTTCCTGCAGACTCGCCAGTGCCCGGTGTTGATCCTGGGCCGCCTGGGACAGATGCTGTTCGTGAAAACCGCTACTCATTACTCACTCCTTCCTTTTATCAGATTGAAAGATGTTCATTTCCAACGCGTCACCTCCTGATGGCTTCGCGAGCAACACTATCTCCTGCGGCTCCACGTTCGCCGCCAAGAGATACGCCACCGCTCCCTGTTCCGCGTTATTTAAACTTAGCATCCGAAAAAGACTTGACAAGACCATTTGGATTTTGTCTTCAGGATCGCAGGTGGTAAAGTTTAACATAACGTCAGGCCAACGCTGCAAACTTGAGGCGCTGACAGGAGCATCTCTGGGATGGAGGGACATACACATGCAGAGTCTTTTCGTTACCCCGACACGGATACAGCCGTTGAACGACCTCGCCGCTGTTCCTTCAGGCTCATACATGCTTTACTGGATGGAGAATGCCCACAGGGTCCGGAACAATCCTGCCCTCGTCTACGCTGTGGAACGCGCGAATGAATACGGGGTCCCCCTGTTCGTCTGCGCCGTTATCTGCCCGATCAAACATCAGCGATACACGAGCCGTCAGCTCAAATTCCTGTGGGAGGGACTGCAGGACGTACGTAGCCAACTTGAAGACAGAGGCATCGGTTTTGCGGTCCGGCAAGGTGACCCTGCGAACATCATCGTACCGCTTGCCGGAAAAGCCGCCATGATCGTCTGCGATCGGGGATATTTTCCTGAACAGGTTGAAAAGCGGAAAACAATTGCCCGCCACGTTGACATGAGCTTTATTCAAGTCGACAGCAACCTCGTGGTGCCTCTTGACCAGGTCAGTAACAAACCTGAATATGCAGCGCGAACCATCCGTAAAAAGATCAACCGCCAACGCGATCAATACCTTATTCTTCCCGGCGATCTCCAGGTCCAAACCCCACCCCCCACCCCGGCCGTTCACCTCAATGGACTTCAGGATCAATCGTTCGCGCACATTGAACGCACACTCAAAGCCGAGCCGTCTGTGCCCCCTGTTCACGGCATCACCGGCGGACAGCACCAAGCCGAGGAGGATCTGGATGCTTTTCTCAAAAGCGGGCTCAACGGCTACGCGTCACACAGCAATCAGCCCTGGGCCGACAATGTTTCCCGGCTGAGTAAGTATCTTCACTTTGGGCAGATTTCGCCCGTAAAGATCGCCGCAGCGGTACGTGACTGCACGCAGTTCAGCGAGGGAGACCGCGAGGCTTTTTTAGAACAATTGATCGTGCGGCGGGAGCTCGCTTATAATTTTGTTCACTTCAACCCGCGGTATGACTCCTTTGAAGGGCTTCCCGCATGGGCCGTTGAAACACTGCAGACGCACAGCTCAGACGTACGTGCGTACCATTACACGATGACAGAGCTCGAAGACGCCCGCACACATGACCCCTACTGGAACGCCGCCATGCGCGAAATGCTCTACACCGGCTACATGCACAACTACATGCGAATGTACTGGGGCAAGAAAGTCCTGGAATGGTCACCGACGCCGGAAGAGGCCTTCGATACTTTACTTGCATTGAACAACAAATATTTTATAGACGGGTGGGATCCGAACAGCTACGCGGGCGTCGGGTGGATATTCGGTCTCCACGACCACCCCTGGCAGGAACGCCCCATCTTCGGTAAAGTACGCTATATGTCAGCAGCCGGCCTAAAACGAAAAGCCAATCCCGAAGCTTACATTGAGAAAGTTGAAAGCCTTATTGCGCATCAGGGAACATGAAGGAGTTTACCTCTCTCTGCGTTATGGCCGTATTTCAGTACGCTCACCCTGTTCCCGTGACAACGAATGAAACACTTTGACGTCGAATATGTTATCATACACCAACAGGAGGGAAAACCGCTATGCCAGACAATGTCAAACAGCAACTCGAGAACGTCTCAGATGTCGTCTGGGAACTTCCCCGCACATACAAAGCGTCCATGCGCGTGCCGGGGCGAATATATGCCACCGAAGACCTGCTTGAAGGAATGGAGTCCGGCGTCCTCGACCAGACGGCAACCGTAGCGATGCTGCCCGGCATCCAGGAATACTCCTTCTGCCTGCCGGATGCCCATTGGGGTTACGGCTTCCCGATCGGCGGTGCTGCAGCTGTAGACGCCGAGGAAGGCGTTATTTCCCCCGGCGGCATCGGTTTTGACATCAACTGCGGCATGCGCTTGCTGCGGACTGATTTAACGATGCAGGACGTGGAGCCGTATCTGGACTCCCTCATGGACGCCCTTTACAAGCAGATTCCCGCAGGACTCGGCCGGGGCGCCTTATTAAAAGTTTCCCGGCAGGACTTTAAACAGATCCTGGAACAGGGTGCCGAGTGGTGTATTCAGCAGGGTTACGGGTGGGACGAAGATCTGGATCGAACGGAAGAAGGCGGCTGCATGCCCGGGGCAGACGCAAAAGCTGTCAGTACGCAGGCCGTGGAACGCGGACTCGCGCAAGTCGGCACGTTGGGCTCCGGCAATCATTACCTGGAAATCCAGCGTCTGACCAAGGATAACACTGAAGACAAAGAGATCGCCCCCCGGCTCGGACTGGATCGTGACGACCAGATTGTGGTGATGTTCCACTGCGGGAGTCGTGGTTTCGGCCACCAGGTGGCAAGTGATTATCTCGAGAGTTTCGTCAAAAACGGGAACCAGGGCGGAACAGATCTCGGTAAAGAAATGACCTATGCGCCCATCCACTCCAAGCAGGGCCGCTCCTATTATGCGGCCATGGCATGTGCTGTGAATATGGCTTTTGCGAATCGACAGATGATTGCCCACCGGGTGCGCCAGGTATTCGGCGAAGTTTTTGGCCGCAGCCCTGCAGATCTGGGCCTCCGCCAAATCTACGACGTATGCCACAACACAGCGAAGTTCGAAAAACATAACCTCAACAATCGCTCAAAAGACCTCCTCGTGCATCGCAAAGGCGCCACGCGTGCATTCGGCCCCGGCCACCCGGAACTGCCGGACGTATACCGCGACACCGGACAACCTGTTATTATCGGCGGGAGCATGGAGACCGGGTCCTATCTGCTTACAGGGACGCAGCAGGGCGGCCAGACATTTTTCACCACCGCTCACGGCAGCGGTCGGACCATGAGCCGCCGGAAAGCCAAAAAGAAATTTCATGGCGACCAGCTCCTCAAAGAAATGAACCGTGAAGGTATTCATGTGCGCAGTGCGTCAAAAAGCAGCCTGGCGGAAGAAGCCGGCGGGGCTTACAAAAGCGTGGACGAAGTCGTAAACGCAACAGAACAAGCGGGCTTAAGCCACAAAATAGCACGATTTACCCCTGTAGGCTGTATGAAAGGTTAACGGGTAGGCTCTCGGCCGGGGAACAGACAAATTATACTACTCACTGCGCCCCTTAAATAATCCTGCCGGACACGGGGGCTGACAGACCATCGGAGAAAGAATTCATGGGAACAAGCACGGGCAGGCACACCCGGTTAACACTTTTTACCAAATATCCAGTGCCCGACACGGCCAAGACGAGATTGATACCCGAACTCGGCGCTGAAGCGGCAGCACAACTGCAGCAACGCATGACTGAACATGCGGCTCTGGGCCTGCGCCGATTCGTTCGGGAACACCCCGCCACAAACCTTTGTATTTCCTATAACGGCGGGTCGCTGCACGCTATGCGCCGATGGCTGGGGATGAACCTGAAGTTCCGGCAACAACACGAAGGAGACCTGGGCACTCGGATATCACACGCGATGAACGATGCATTTCATCAGGGCAACCAATACTGCGTCATCATTGGCGCGGATTGCCCTGAGATTCACCGGCACCACCTGGATGCCGCCGTTGCCAACCTCCGCCCTGATACAGTCGTAATGGGGCCTGCCGTGGACGGCGGCTATTGGCTGATCGGGATGGGCAGGCAAGCTTATGAAGACCTTGAGGAAACCATTTTCCGCTCTTCCAGTATTCCCTGGGGCACAGAACACGTTTACCAACTGACCCGCGAGCGTGTAGAACAGAACGGTTACAGCGTATACGACCTGCCGCCGCTTTCCGATGTAGACGAACCGGAAGACCTTCACATCTGGAAGAACATCGCCGCCGAGTCGCCGCTTTTTTCGCCAGAGGCTCAAACCATTTCCGTGATCATCCCCGCCCTCAATGAACAGGATCGTATCCGCCAATCTGTCCGCAGCGCTAAGCAGGGACTCAACACAGAGATTGTTGTGGTAGACGGCGGAAGCACAGACCGGACGGTCCAGGAAGCCGAGGCTGAACATGCAACCGTCCTTGTTTCCGCCCCTGGACGCGGCGCCCAGATGAATCACGGCGCGGCTCACAGCACAGGCAGTATCCTGCTGTTTCTCCACGCGGACAGCACCCTGCCGATCGGCTTCGATACACACGTGCGCGAAGCGTTACGCAGCGAACGAACACAAGCGGGGGCTTTCAGGTTAGACATCGACTCTGAGCGGACAAGCCTACGCTTCTTAGCGTGGGGCACGAATATTC
>CAJXKU010000013.1 GCA_913055945.1 uncultured Lentisphaerota bacterium
AGTACGGTCAGCCGCTGTCGAACGCCCAACAACTCGAGGAGCGGGCCACGACGGTCCCGGGGTGGAAGAGCCTGACCGAAGAGATTCCGAGGGCCGACGGCCTCGGCGAACCGTTTACCACCGTTGATTCGGCCGAGTTCCGGTGGTGGAGTACCACGCATGGCGGAACCCGTTACACTATTCCGGTGCCCAGACTCGACGTGCGGACCGGTAGCCGTGACGGAAAGGACTACGTGGCGATCATCAACCACCACTGGGATCCGGACAAAAACCCTGCCTACGATACGCCCGGAGCGATCACCGCACCCATTCCTTGGGCGGCCGGTCGGAGGATTCGTGAGATAACAACGAAAGAGCCGGAGTGGTGGACCTACGGTGAGGATGAAACGACGACATTCGAACCGGAAGATGTCCGGGTATTTGAACTGGAGTAGGAGCAGGAGTGCAAAAGCTCACTCTCCGGGGGCAGAGTTTATCGCAAATACAACCGTTTCTCCAGCTGAAGGGGAAAAAACAACACCCTATTATCCCGCCGTCCGTTCGCCATTTTCGCCAACGGTGTGCATGCGTTGCCTTGTGCTCAATCAATCCCCCGATCTTCGAGTGGACGGCTTCCGATCGTCTGTCATGAACGAAGAAGCGGGCAACCCCTCGGAATTGATCAAACTCACTTCGGGAATGCCCTGCCGGAACATATACCGCACATGAGCCGGGTCGCTCACCTTCGGGCTCTCGACGCGTACGGTTTCCTCGTCGATAATTTCCGCCTTCGCGGACACGTATTTGCCATCCTTCCCCGCGATTTCGAAGAAGCGCAATTTCTTATTTCCATTCTTGCTTTCAAGGCCGGAGCCGACATGCCGAAACGTCAAAATCGCTGAGCCGTCCTTATATACCACGTCCTCGAGAAGGGGGCCGCTATACACGATATCGTCGCGCCCGTAGTCCTTTGCTAATGACCACAGGGCAAGCCGTCTCCCCACCGGCTTTTTCTTCGACGGGTGCACCGCGGGGCCGTACTCCAGAACGATTGCCATTCCCGTGTTCTCTGTCATTGACAGTGCCCGGCGCATGCGATCGCGCAACCAGGGGAGCTCGGAACCATCTCGCTGAGCCGGCACCTGTACGTAATAGAAGGGGAACTTTCTTAGCGGCTCGTCGGCACGTTGGGCCCATGTCCCGCGCCAGAATTCGATCAATTTTGCGAGAAGGTGATCGTATTCGTACGCCGTGTTTTTAAAAGCATTACGCTCGCCCTGATACCATATCGCGCCGCGAATCGCGTATGGGATCACAGGTTCGAGATTAAAACCGAACTGTTGCCCGGGAGCAAAACTGGAATTCCCTTCCTTCCAATCCGCCGGAATTTCCAGTTTCTTGCGTATCGACGCTGCCGCTTCCTCAGACAACCACGTCTGAATAGGCGAACCATTCCGAGCCCGAAGAACCATCCCTATCGGTATATCCAGCGCCTGATACAGTTCACAGGCATAATAAAATGCCACTCGTGAAAGCTTGTATTCATCTCGTTTCGAGACTGGAAACCAGCCTTTACGAGTTGAAAAACGTAATCCGGATAGGTCTTTCTCCATATATGTATCAGGAAAATTATGTCTTTTGCCGAAGTTATCAACCATGTTTGACTGCCCGCTTGCGAGCCACACTTCCCCGACAACCACGTCCTCGAACGTGATTTTCTGCTCTCCTTCGATGATCAGGGGGCGGCCTTCGTCCGATGCTTGGAACGGCTCGAGCTTGACCATCCAGTGTCCGTTCGAACCCGCCGTGGTCTTGACGGTCTGACCCCCAAAGGACACCTTTATGGTCTGGCCGGAAGATGCTTTCCCCCAGATGGGTACGGCCGTACCGCGCTGCAGCACCATCCCGTCATCCAGCACCTTCGCAGGTTTGATGGCACCAGCAGGCACCGCAAGGAGCAGCACCACAAGTACCGCACAAAACGTCCAGTTTCGATGATTTTTTCCAGAAAACTTCGTTGTCATTTCATACCTCCTGACAGTTTAAGTGAAAGTGATAGGAAATTGCTTTTAAAGCCATCCGTAAGCCACTATAACGCGAGTGTATTTAAACGCAAATTAATGACCAAAATTCAAGTGACAGGTGGGGGATTTGTACATGTATGCACTGTGGTTCAAGCCTCGTGCAACACGCGAATTGGCACCAGCGTTCTCAAGAGCGCAAATGAGGGATAAAATCAGAGTGTTTCCCGGATCAGAGTTTCTCGAAAATGCAAAGGTTTTTCCGGGGAAATAAAAAATATCCTATTGTCCGGTTACCATTTTTCAAATGCGGCCTTTTCTGTTTCGGTACGAGCCATTATCGTACGGGATGGAAGAAACAACGGTACGGAGCTGAGCGGCAGAGTTCAGTTTCCCTTTGTGTCAGAGGTAGTATGATGAAAGAAATAACGTCGAATATCAGTATGTGCAGATGGATAGCGAGGCTCACAAAACAGTGACATCAGTATAAATCGCGTGGTGAAGCAGAAAATACGACGTGACGGTACTCGTCGGCGTCCTTGTAAAATATAAAAAATGAAGAGAGTGCGAACAATGAAATTTATAGAGTATTGGAGAAGGAAGGGAACAGTCTTGAGCGGATTTGTCTTTCTGGTCATGGTATTATCCTTACCTGCAACCGGTGCAGACACCGAACGTTCTGAAGGAAACGAAGAAAAACAGGTTACCCCCTACAAACACTTTCCGGTCGATGCCGGTCAGCACAGAAAAGTTACTTGCGAAGATTTTAAAAATATAAAATATGACGTTTATCTGCCCCCTGAATACAGTCCGGAACCGGGGAAGCCGGTCCATCCTATTATCTACACGTTCAGTCCCGGCGGCGGGGGAATGGTGAATCATTTTAAAAAGGTAGCCGCGGATTTACAGATTATTATTGTCGGCAATCTGCATTATAAGAACCGAAAATCTTATGACAGAATCCTCGGAAGCTGGCATGCTATGACGACAGACGTCCGAAAACGCATCCGATTTGACGCTTCTGCCCAGTTTGCCGGGGGGCTCTCCGGCGGAGCGTGGGCAGCTCATGATTTTGCCCGCGAATATGCACCGCATATATCCGGGGTAATTGATATGGCCGGTTGGCTCGGGAATCGGTACGACGAAGAAAAGTATTGGCATCCGGAAGGGCTATTGGTGGCACGCCTGACCGGAAAAAATGACACGAATGTGTTGAATAATCGTGAAAGCGATAGAGAATATTTACAACAATTCGACGTCAGAATTAAAGATTGGACATTCCCCGGTGGCCACGAACCGGCACCCGCTCCGTATTTAAAGAAGGCCATTGAATGGTTGCTGGCGGAACGGCAGCAAACAACAGAAAAAGACCGCAGCCGGGCACGGAACATGTTTGTTCAAGGCAGAAAAGCGATCGCAAAAGGGCGGGAAAAGCGCGTCTTCGACAAATGTATCGACATTCTGATGAAGCGGCGGCGCACCCCGCAGGCGGTAGTGGCAGACCGGCTGCTCGCGCAGCTTATGAGAGAAGAAACAGATGCACTCCTGGATTTCAGGATGATTCGACTTGATAAAAGCCGGGAACTGGTCGGCTTTCTTATCAACAAACTCTACGCAGGGGGTCTGGCGGGCGATAAAATGGTGTTCCGATCAGCCTTTTATTGTCTGGATTCTCTGAATGTAGATACGGACAAGTGGATGCATCACACAGTATGGATCCTGGCAACCAGTAAGAAGGAAGACATGAAGTATCCGCGGAAGGCAGTAGAACTTGCCCGGAAAAGACTCGACAACGTAAGTTCAGATAATGAGAATCTTGTTGCCGCAGTTGCAGCTTATTCAGCAGCCGAAGAACATGAAAAGGCAAAGCGCTTATTTAAGAAAATTGAGTTCAAGGGTGATAGTCCGGGCAAAACAACTGCAGAGAACAGATACGATGCCATCAAAGATAAATTGTAATGACTGTCCACAATGCTTTTAATTCGGTGTCCACTTTGCCCGAAATGGGTGTCCAGAAGAATGCGTCGTAGTTCTGCAACCCGGGAAGAAAAACCTGTTACGCCGGCAGTGAAAACATTGCACGTTCCACGTCTAGCATTCAACGATTGTATGTTTTCTGCACGATCAGGATTCCCACTGGCTTGCCGGTATCTTATGCAGGTGGATGTGTGCAGCTAAGCGTATGCCCGGGCGAATCAACAGTTGCGCACTGCCGATAATAAACAACCAGGTGCCGTCTATGACAAGTGATTCAGTGAGGAAACAGAAGCTTCCGATTAAGAACCAAACACCGATTAAAAAATCGTTTATAATACTGAGCGTCTCATAACGGCGCCGGATGATCAGCTTTTCATGTCCTATTTTTAAAGTTACCGGATTGTCCAGGTGGGTTGATTTTTCCATTTTTTTACCTCTTATATTCAATATGTGGGTGAAAGAGGATAGTCTGTTATACTGTTCAATTTAAATATTGAAGTCCGTTAAACGGTCGCTCAACATCGATCCACCGGGACACTAGTGTTCTGTATCGACATTACCTTGACGAAACGTTCGTTGATTATCGTTTCAACAAATCACATAAGTGCTGAAGAATAACTTACGAACTGGTGCGTAATCTGCTGGCCTGGTTTCAGATTTCAGCGTTCAGGTTTCAAAGGGGTCTGAATGTTGAAATCCGAAACCTGACACCTGAAACGGGCGGCCATTGGTAGCCAGGATATTGTGCATCACTTCGTAAAAGAAAAATAACGCCACATTACGTAAGCGCATTTGAAATACACCACATTAGCTCACCAAAGCCGCATAACAAATGACTGAGAACTGATAACTGGAAATCAGTGTTCAACCATCCTTATTCCGACTGAACATTAACAGCAAAATCAACAATTACCGAATAGTGATCCGACCCGAAATTGGGTCCTATCTTTCTGCGGAAAATGGTAATATCAGACGAATGGAGGCAATGGTCAATCGGGATCCAGAGCAACGGTATATGTGCCGGCCACGTAGGTTGCACCCCCCGCCCCCTCATACTATTATTCAACCCGCTCTCGCTGAGAAGCTTCTGAAAATGATGGACTTTGGTGGGACACGCCTTTTCTCGACTCCAGAACGCGGCTTAAGCCCGCGTATGCCAGGATAACGACGGCTCCTGCCATTGCCGCCCACGGGAAAAGCCAACCGCCCTTGGTGAAAATTGTCTTATCTTCTTCTGGGAATATCGTGTATGTTAACGTCCCGGTTTTCAGCGGAGGAAGACGCTTATGTACATTTCCGTGCGGGTCTATGATCTGAGAAACCCCGGAACTGGCTGCACAAGCCAACCAACGACCGTTTTCGGCGGCACGCAGCCTGAAAAGGACGGCATGCTGTAAATGCTGGGTCCTTCCCCATGACACTGCATCGAAACTCGGAACAGCAAAATATTCGGCGCCGAGATCTGCCATCCTGCGTGTCACTGTGGTGTAATCACAGTCAAAACAAATGGGTGTAGCCAATGCTCCGATATCCGAGTCAATCGGCTCAAAACTGCGCCCTGGAATCCCATCGTTCATGAAGTGGACAGGCCGCGCCTTGTAGTATTCGCCGATCACACCGTTTTCATCAACAACAAGCGCCGTATTCCGCCATCCGCTATCATTACTGTCTCCGCTTTCTGTTTTCGTTCCCGTAACCAGGACAGCCCCGGTTTCTGCGCATAACTCAGTGAGTTGGTTAAATTTTTCTTCCCTTTTCCTTACGTCATACGGGATAGCGTATTCAGGCCATACAATCAAATCCGGTTCTGGATCTTGTGCATCGCGAGTCAGTTCAAGATAATCCTGAAGACGGGAAGCTTCACGCTGAATGAGTGTAACATTGATCGCATTTTCGCCGGCTGGGTTAACTTCGCCCGGTTTGAAGATGCCAAGCAGTAAAAACAGGACACACAATGCTGCAGCGAGCGGAAGTGTCCGGCGACGGATCAACGCCGCTGAAGCGGCGGCGACGATAAAAGAAACGGCATATACCCCGAATACCGGCGACAACAATGTCGGCCCGACAGCTGTTCCCGGCGTTATCCAGGGAAAACGGAGGAAAAACAGTTCCGAGCGATAGAATTCAATGGCTGTCCAGCACGTTCCGGCCACTAAGACCACGAAGTACGGAGACTGGGTCCATTTCGCTATACAGTTATACAACAGGCAAAACACGCCAGTAAAAAAGGCGAGTATAAAAAACAGCGGAATAGCTGCTATACCGACGACATGAAAAAACCAGTGCAGTGCGATCCCATATCCTACGATCCCCTGAAGCATGCCGAGATAAAACGCACGGCTGCTTGTCGTGTTTGTCACGGCCGCAAACAGAGCAGTCAGAGAAACGATCACAAGCGGCCACCATCCGAACGGAGGAAAACACAGAAACAGAAGGCTCCCGCTGACTAGAACGAGAATGATCCGGAAAACAAATTTCATCTAACTGCCTCGTTTTCGCTCTACGGTAAAAATCAGAAAACTGTTGGCCTTTATATTTGGTACCCTACTTTGTCTCAAGCAAAACTGCTCGCGTCCTGTGTACTTACAGTGTTTCTGCTACAAGGAGTCCGCTTCTTTCCGCCGTTTCGATTGTACTCTCGCATGCTGACTTATTTTTGGCCAGCACGACAGACACGATTCTCCGTAATGCCAAACGCAGATACGATCTCATGATTGCGGTAGTTTCCCGGGCCGGACCCCTTTTAAACTTTCCGACTCCACTATGTGCCAGCTTGTTCTGCATATTGTGAGTTTTACGATGTTCCATTAGAGCGCGTTTTAGGGGTCAATTTCGCGGTCTAACTAAAAAACCGTGAGGGGCTTCGCAATCGCACACCGCCGCGCCGGGCCGCGGCGTATTACGGCGGCGTCAAGCCGCCGGCACGCCAGGGATCGGCCCCGACACTTTATAAAGGTCGGGATCTTGCGACTTCGGCGCTCGGTATCCTGCTGCGAAGCATCTTTCGGAGATAGGCTCTTCAGCATTGGCCCCGTTTGACAAGGCTTACACCTTCGTTTTTCCCCGCGGAATTGATGTGATAAGGCCTCCATGCCGAGACCCCACCGAGAGCTGCAGTAATGGACAAAGTATCATGCTGAATTATAGTCACTTTGGATTAGGATGTTGAGAAAGCGGGTATTGCTTTATGCCCCTTAATTCCGGAGCGGATGTATTGGAATACATCCTAACAAAAAGACAAAGGAAGCTTGAAGAAGTAGCAGAAATTGATTCCGATTGGCGTTCCGCGGTAGACAGCGAAACGGCAGAACTTGACCTGAATGATGCTCAAAGTCACATCGCGGATTCCGCAACATACACTGCAGTTTGGTTACAGCGGCATCCACCGAACCGAGCAAAAAGCGTATTCTGAGAAGCCCAGTGAGTTCGTAGGTTCGGACCATACCTCCAACTGCCATCGAACAAATAAACAACACCCCATGTGAGGTACTAAACCGTATGAAGGCGCGTTTTCAAAAGTGGAGAGATCGCCGAAAGATTCAGAAAAAAGTTAGAAAGTTAGAGCGGGGCCGGCTGCCGTGTTCCAACTGTCGAAAACATGCAAACTTGAACGAGTTGACGTCATTCCAGTCTGCAGCATGCCCAAAATGCGGAACGTACAATTTCGTTCCACAGCGGGTTGATCGGTTCTGGTTGCTAGAGCTATTGGGAAGAGGGGGGATGGGGCGTGTTTACAAATCCGCACCCTATGACCAGCCCCGAAAGCTTTCGGCGGTCAAGTTATTGCCGGAGCAAAAACGCAACAACGCCGAGCTTCTTCAAAGCCTTTTCCGTGAAGCTGAACTTGCAGAGAATTGCGGAGATCACCCATCACTGGTGAAATGCGTTGCCAAAGGTTATGATGGAGACGAACCATTCTACGCCATGGAGTACATCGATGGCGAGCCACTGGGAAAGCGTGTTGAAAGGTGTGGCCCCCTGCCTGTTAAAGAAATCTGCAATATGGCTCTGGATCTTATTAGTGCAGAACAACGTATTTACAGCCACGGCTTTCTGTATCGGGATCTAAGCCCTGACAACGTCGTGTTTAACCGAAAGAACCGCGCCATACTCTTTGACTATGGTCTCTGCCTACCTTTGGAAGAAGCACACAACCCGACCGAGGACACCATGAATGGCTCTCCCTACTACATCCCGCCCGAGCGCTGGTTAGCTCACGCTGAAGATGCCTATAGTGAAATCTACAGTCTAGGCCTGATAATGTACTTTGCCGTGGCAGGTAGAAACTTTATCCATTCCAGGGACCTGCCACACGCAGCTCAGAGACACGTCTCGTACCTACGTATCCCTGTGAAATCAAAACTACGCGGTTTTCCCAACGATGTGGTTGAAGTCCTGACAAACATGATAGAACAGGACACTTCAAAACGGTATCAGACATTTGAAGAAGCCGCTAAGGCAATCAAAGAACTACGAAAGAGGCACAAGTAACCTTCCGACGTCCCATCACGTTCCAGGGCATACTGGGTTGTGTTATCCCCCGATTGGATGGCGAGGCAAACCTCTCGCTTTATGTAGCGCTACACCCCTTCCTTCGCTAAAGCTACTGAGGGCGCGCAGGCTACAGGTACTCCAGAGATCGGCGGTGGCAATCGGTATACTGATGCAAAGCATCTCTCGGAGTGTCGGCGACCCGGCGCCGCTTCTAAAAGCCTGAAGCTTGGTTCAGTTTTTATTGAGCTTTGCATTTTTCACCCGAAAAGCCCGAAAGAAAACACGAAAAATAACCAACCGGCAGAAAAATTTATCCGGAAATATTTACACAATTTATTTAGGAATCAGTGCCCAGAGTTTCTCGAAAATGTAAGCCGCCGCTTACGAAGCCCCGGAAAAGTGTCCATCGAGCATTATCTTCTCTATCGCAGATAACACCGTACGTTAAATTACTCGTGAGTCTTTAGCTCGGGCCCTGATTTCAAGCGTATCTTCCAGAGAAGAGGCGTGAGATGTTAAATTAGGGGTTCTGTTGGCCATTCCGTACATGAAAACAATATGAATCATTATCAATCAACGGTCAAGATATGGACAAAACAGCATTAATCACGGGCATTACCGGACAGGACGGTGCGTACCTATCCGAATTGCTTCTTCGGCAAGGGTATACGGTGCACGGGATAAAACGGAGAGCCTCACTCTTTAACACTGATCGGGTAGATCATCTCTACCAGGATCCGCATGATCCGGATCAGCGATTCATCCTACACTACGGGGATCTCACCGATGCAACGAACCTCATCCGCATCGTTCAGCAGATCCAGCCGGACGAAGTCTATAATCTGGCCGCTCAAAGTCACGTCAAAGTTTCTTTCGAAACGCCGGAGTACACCGCAGATGCTGATGCACTGGGGACCTTACGACTTCTGGAAGCTATACGCCTATTGGGTCTTGAACACAAAGTCCGGTTTTATCAGGCCTCCACCTCGGAACTGTACGGACTTGTCCAGGATACCCCGCAGGGCGAGGAGACCGCTTTCTATCCGCGCAGTCCCTACGCCTGCGCCAAGGTATACGGTTACTGGACGACCGTCAACTACCGGGAAGCCTACAATATTTTCGCGTGCAACGGTATTCTGTTCAATCACGAATCTCCCTTGCGGGGAGAGACCTTTGTATCCCGCAAAATCACCCGGGCGCTGGCGCGTATAACCATGGGGCTGCAGGACACGCTGTACCTCGGCAACCTTGACGCCTGCCGCGACTGGGGCCATGCGCGGGACTACGTTGAGGCGATGTGGTTAATGCTGCAACAGCCTGAAGCCGAAGACTATGTCGTCGCTTCGGGGGAACAGCACTCAGTGCGCGAGTTCGCCACACGAGCAGCGGAGCAACTGGGCATCAGCCTCGCATGGCGGGGGCAAGGACCGGAAGAAGTCGGGGTTGTGTCCGAATTCGACAGAGAACAATTCGATAAAGCATGCGAAACCGACACAACCCAAACCGATATTACGCCTTCCGAAGAGCTCAGGCCCGGCAGGGAAGTCATCAAAGTAGATCCGCGGTACTTCCGTCCTACTGAAGTCAATTCGCTATTGGGCGACGCCAGTAAAGCACACCGAAAACTCCAATGGTATCCGCGGACAAGCTTCAATGAACTCGTACGGGAAATGGTGAATGCCGACCTCGAACAAGCCCAGCGGGACGCGTTGTGCAGGGATGCAGGGTTCCAGGTATTCGATTACCACGAATAAAAGATCCAGAAAAAAGGCGCAATTCATTGATGGACAAAAACAGTCGAATATTGGTCGCCGGTGGTACAGGCATGGTGGGCTCCGCCATCATCCGTCGACTTCATAATGAAGGCTACTCGTCGATCACAGCCACCTTCCACAATCGGCGTCCTGACGACACCCAACATATCAACTGGTGCCAGGCTGACCTCACCGATCAGCAGACCGTATACGAACTTCTCGAACGGGAGAAACCTTCCTATGTTTTTCTGGCGGCAGCACGAGTCGGCGGAATCATGGCAAACGCCACATATCCTGCCGATTTTATTCGCGATAATCTCGTCATCCAGAACAACGTTATCGACGCTGCCTATCGGAACGACACGAAAAAACTCTGTTTTCTGGGCTCCTCGTGCATCTATCCGAAGATGGCACCGCAACCTCTCCGCGAAGAACACCTTCTGACCAGCGAATTGGAACCCACCAACCAGTGGTACGCCATCGCGAAAATTGCCGGTATCAAGATGTGCCAAGCCTACCGCCAACAGTACGGATTCAACGCCATTTCACTCATGCCCACGAATCTTTACGGCCCCGCCGACAATTTTGACCTGGAGACCTCACACGTGCTGCCGGCGCTGATCCGTAAATTTCACGAAGCAAAAGAGCGCGGAGAAACATCCGTGACCCTCTGGGGGACCGGCGAACCACGCCGGGAGTTCCTTCACGTCGATGATTTGGCTGACGCCTGCCTTTATCTTATGAACACCTACGATGAGGGAGATATCGTGAACATCGGCACAGGCAAAGACACCACGATCAACGAGCTGGCGGAACTCATACGCGAGGTTGTCGGATACGAGGGCAGAATCGAACACGATACATCCAAACCGGACGGCACCCCCCGCAAACTCCTGGATATTTCCAGACTCCAGAACCTGGGCTGGTCACCGCGCATCGGGCTCAAAGAGGGAATACAGGACACTTACCGGTGGTACTGTTCGTCCCTGGCAACATAAGGCGGGGCCTGCTCACACCACAAGATACACGCCGGTGGCGAAGGTTATCCCGTACACAGCCAGGTTGAAATAAAACTCGCTCAGCCACTTGTTCAGACGGGAACCAAGCACAGTCCCCCCGATCGTAGCAGGAAAAAGTACCAGACTGACCGCCAGTGTATTGCCCGTGATCAGGCCTTCGGCCGTATAGGGGATAAGCTTAATCAGATTCCCTGTAAAGAAAAAGAACACACAGGTTCCCACAAATACGCGGCGCGGCAATTGTTGCGCCAGCAGGAACAGAGCGATAAGGGGCCCTGCCGAATGGGCCAGCGTGGACGTAACGCCGGCCACACCGCCCATGGCTATACCGTGCCATACGGAAGGCCGGTAGGCGCCTCGCCCTCCGATCCCGTAGACTCGCCTGATATAACTGTACGCCTGCATGGAGGCGAAGACCACGCAGATTCCGCCCACCGTCCGTTGCAGAATCTCTTCTCCGTGAGGAATTTTGAGAAACCAGTCAAGAACAAGCATACCGACTGTAATGCCCGCCACAGCACTCGGAACAAGAACAGCAAGATTCCGCCAGTCTCTATCGTTCCGGCCTGAGTAGTGCAATAAGGCGAAAATATCTCCACAAATCAAAACCGGCAGCAGGATGGGCAACATCTCTTTTGCACCGACCGCTACAGCAATCAGCGGCACTGCGAGAATCCCTGCACCGGCTCCGAAACCGGCTTTGGATACTCCCACCATAAGCGCACCCAGGCAAAGCATTATCCACGTCCATGCGGTCAGAGAAACAAATTCCAATGCACTACCCTTTCACATTCTGCCCTTAACTGCAAACGGCTGAACAGTCTTCCACATATTCCGGAAAAGCCGACGACATGCGGCACCATAATATAAGATCCCCCCTCGCCTTCCGCTCACAATGAACGTTTACATTTCATGCGAGGAGATTATGGTACGTTCTTCAGATGAACTGATGATGCAACACCTTCATATTTGACTCATTGCCGCCGTAATGAGCATCGAAACAGCAGAAAACAGTGTTACGTTCACTCTAGGAATTCGGTCGCCACAGTTAACGCCCGGCACAACGGACCGGGGACAGTTCTGCGTTTTATCTGTTGCCTCTTTTTACGAATTCAACAAAACATCAGGAAACGATAAACGTGAAGTGGATCACAGTAGAAACTGCCGGCACGAAATATGGTATCCGACTGGGGGCGGAGCTCTTCGGATCCCCTGAGGCCGTCGAAGCACTTACGCCGTTCGTCTCTTCGAAAAGGTGTATGATTGCCGGTGACGATAACACGCTTGAGCTGTACAGCGAGCCGCTTGAACAGACTCTTGAAGCATCGGGCACGGCCGGGACCACAACATACTCCTTCCCGCCGGGAGAACAGAGTAAAAAAATGGCAACGGTGGAGAAACTTTACCACGAAGCAATCCGGCAGGACATGGGACGCGACGCCGTCGTATTCGCCCTGGGCGGGGGCGTCCCGGGAGATACCGTAGGCTTTTTTGCGGCCACCTACCTTCGCGGGATACCCTTCGTGCAAGTACCAACAAGCCTTCTTGCCATGGTGGACAGCAGCGTGGGAGGCAAGGTCGGCATCGATCTGCCGGAAGGGAAAAACCTTGTGGGTGCATTCTACCAGCCGCACCTCGTACTGGCAGACCTCTCGGTCCTCCAGACTCTGCCTGAGGCAGAACGACGTTGCGGATTGGCAGAAATCGTGAAGACGGCCGTGTTGTTTGATCCGGATTTATTCCACGTGCTTGAGAAAGAGGCTGACCGAGGTATTCCCTCCATGAACCCCGACGTTTACGAAGATATGATTGCCCGTTGCTGCGAATGGAAAGCGTCAATCGTGCGGGAGGATGAAAAAGAAAGCGGGAAACGCGCCATACTGAATTATGGTCACACCTTTGCTCACGCTATCGAAGTACTGTCCGGCTACAGCACATATTCTCATGGCGAAGCAGTAGCCATAGGCATGACAATGGCTGCTGATTTTGCGGCCGACGCGGGCTTATGCGATGCCGAAATGCCCGCCCGCCAGGAGGAGTTACTCGAGCGACTCGGGTTACCCACAAGGTGTGAGTTACCTCAAGCCTCCAGCCAGGAGGTGATTAACGTCATGTACCGCGACAAAAAAGTACGTTCGTCCCGGCTGCGTCTGGTTCTGCCCACTGGAGTGGGCGGAGCCATAATCCGGGAAACCACGGATCATGAAGCTCTGAGGAAAGCTATCGAGGGACGCTTCTTTGGATAATCGGCACGCCACAATAACACTGAACCTGATTCAGGGACTGGGGCCTGCACGCATTCAGCAACTCCTGTCTGTCTTCGGAGACGCGCGCAGCATCCTGGAGGCCGATATCGACGCGCTTAAGCGTGTGCACGGCATAGGGCCCAAAATTGCCGAATCCATCGCTTCCTGGCGGGAAAACACCGATGCGGATAAGGAAATGGAGCTGGCAGAACGTGCCGGGGTCAGCCTGGTACTTCAGGAAGATGACAACTATCCGCCCCTTTTACGCGAAATCGCGGATCCACCGCTTTGTCTTTACGTAAGAGGTGACCGGCAGGCACTGGCGCAAACAGATACCTCTCTCGCTATAGTCGGCTCTCGCCGAACCACCTTCTACGGCACGCGCACAGCGGAACACTTAAGCTCCTCCATTGCCCGAACCGGCTGGAGCGTTGTTTCCGGCCTTGCCACCGGCATAGATGCCACGGCACAGGAATCAGCACTGACAGCGGGAGGCACGACGATCGCTGTACTGGGGAGCGGACTGAACCGGATTTACCCGCAGGAGAATATCGATCTTGCGCGAAGAATTCAGGACCAAGGCGGTGCGCTGGTGTCTGAGTTCCCCATGCAGTTCCCTCCGGATCGCCGGAGTTTTCCTATGCGGAACCGTATTATTTCGGGATTGACCCGAGGCACCCTTGTGGTGCAGGCAGGCGATAAAAGCGGTTCGCTGATTACGGCAAATATGGCCCTTGAACAGGGACGGCAGGTTTTTGCTGTCCCTGGACAAATCGATACGCCGCAGGCCAGAGGATGCAATCAACTGATCAAAGAAGGAGCCAAACTCGTCGAACACGCCGGCGATATTCTGGAGGAAATACGCGAGTTTCATCCGGCGGATACAAACGCACCGGACGAAAACATCGGCCAGTCAGAAAAAATCGCGCCCGAACAGGAAGAATCTGAACAGAAAAAGAACTTCACGAAGTTACATTTGTCTGAACTGGAAGACAAAATCGTGAACGTGGTATATGAAAACGGCCAGATCGATATCGACACGCTTATAGCCACGCTTGATGCGCCGTCTTCTAAAATCTTGACCACCGTGGTGGGGCTTGAAATGAAACAGGTTCTGCGACAGTTACCCGGACGCCGGGTGGCGGCAATCAACAACAGCGTACTGGCATAAACAGGATAAAAGAGGTTTTTTTTCGAATGGCAAAGTCATTAGTTATAGTGGAATCTCCGACGAAAGCCCGAACACTCAGCCGGTTTATTGACGGCAAAGATGTATATGTCAAAGCTTCGATGGGGCATATCAGAGACTTGCCTGAAACTTCTCTCGGCGTTCAGATAGAGAACAACTTCCAGCCCAAATATCAAATGACGTCAAGCGGCAAGAAAGCCATTGCCGAGCTTAAGAAAACGGCCAAAGAAGTCGATCACATATACATCGCTACGGACCCCGACCGGGAAGGTGAAGCCATTGCCTGGCATATTCAGGAGGTTCTGCGTGAACACACTGAAGCGCAATTTCATCGGGTCACCTTCCACGAAATCACAAAAGACGCCATTCAGCATGCATTTCAGGAGCCGGAAGATATCGATACCCGAAAGGTTCATGCCCAACAGGCTCGGCGGGTACTGGACAGACTCGTGGGGTACAAAGTCAGTCCCTTACTCTGGAAACATATCCGCAGAGGAACCAGCGCCGGTAGAGTTCAGTCCGTAGCTCTCCGCATGGTGTGCGAACGCGAACGTGAAATCCAGAATTTCGTCCCTGTTGAATACTGGACGCTCAACGCCCGCTTTCTACCGGAATATGAGAACGCTCTTTCTTTTGATGCACGTCTGGTTAAGCTCGACAACAAAAAACCGGAAATCCCGGACGCTGAAACGGCCAACCGCCTGGCCGACGAACTCGAAACAAGCGCTTCTTTTTCGGTGAGCAACGTCCAACATAAAACCAAACAGCGACGTCCTTCCCCGCCTTTTATCACCAGCACCCTTCAACAGGTCGCCGGCAATTCACTGCGTATGAGCGCAAACCAGACGATGCGCATCGCACAGCAGCTTTATGAAGGCATCGACGTCGGCGAAGGCGGACCTTCAGGCCTGATTACGTACATGCGTACTGACTCCGTTGCGGTTGCGAAAGAAGCACAGGACGCTGCTCGAGAACACATTGCGGGAGAATTAGGCGATGCCTACGTGCCCAAAAAGCCGAACACCTACAAGTCGAAACAATCCGCGCAGGAAGCGCACGAAGCGATCCGCCCCACGGACGTGCACCATACGCCGGAAAAAGTAGCCCCCTATCTGGACGACCAGCAGGCAAAGCTCTACCGCCTGATCTGGCGACGTTTTGTGGCCAGCCAGATGACGCCGGCGAAAATGGATGAGCATCGTATTGAAGTCACGGCTTCCGGGGATGAGCTGTCGCACGCATACCTTTTCCGGGCCACTGCCACCACTGTACAATTTCCGGGGTTCCTGAAAATATACGACACGCGCGAACAGACTGATGACGCCCAGAAGCAAGCCAAAGACGACGTCAAACTTCCGGAACTGGACAAAGATACCTCCTGCCGTTTGGAGAGCCTGGAGAAGAAACAGCATTTTACCGAACCCCCGGGCCGCTACTCCGAAGCCACGCTCGTCCGCGCCCTGGAGGAAAACGGCGTGGGTCGCCCTTCCACGTATGCCACGATCGTAAGCACTGTTCAACAACGCCGATATGCACAGAAAAGTAAAGGTAAACTGTATCCGACCGAACTTGGGTTCCAGGTGAACGACTATCTGACCTCCCGATTAAACCATCTTTTCGAAGTTCCGTTTACCGCGCGGATGGAGGAGGAACTTGATGAGATCGAACAAGGCAAACTTGACTGGCAGGGTATGCTCGGAGACTTCTACAGCAAATTCAGCGAATGGGTCTCCAGTGTCGACAGACTGAATGTTCCCGCTCAGGAAAACGTACAGAAACTGATTAATGCGCTCCCGGTAGACGACATTAACTGGGAGGAACCCACAAAGCGAGGCGGGAAAAAGTATGATGACAGGAAGTTCTTTGAATCACTCCGAAAACAGGTGGAGGAGAAAGGTACATCGCTGACCGACAAACAATGGAGCGCGTTGCTGAGCCTGTGCGCCAAATACGCTGATCAGATTCCCGACATCTGGCGCATAGCAGATGAACTTGATGTCACCGAGCAGGTTCAGGAGATGGCAGAGAAATACAAAGAAGAAAAAGAGAGGGCTTCAGGTGAAAAGCCCCCTCAACCTGAACATAAAGAACTTCTGGATGCGCTCACACATGTTACCTTCAACGAACCCGTCAAGCGGGGACGTAAGACCTACGACGACCGCAAATTTTACGAATCTCTGAAAGAACAGCTCACCGAAAAAGGCGCTCTCACGGAAGCCCAGTTCGGGGCTCTGAAAAAGCTTGTCCAGCGGTATCGAGGTCAGGTTCAGAACTATGAAGAACTGGCAGAAAAGTACAGCCTGGATTCCAGGGAGAATGATCAAGGCGTGGATCATGAGCAGATTAAAGCTCTTATCGAAATGCTGGACCAGATCCAGGAGTGGCGGGAACCGACCCAGCGCGGAAAACGCACCTACGACGATAAAAAATTTGCGGAATCGATAAAGGAACAGTACAACCAGAAGGGAAGTCTATCCTCAAAGCAGCTTAACGCTCTGAAGAAAACATTGAGTCGCTACGCTGAGCAAATATCCGATTACGAACAAAAACGGGAAACACTCGGACTGCCCGAACCCAAAGAAGAACAGAACAAGACCTCATCAAAGTCTTGATTTGGCAGAAATACGCCCGGCCACTCCCCAGTCGGAACGCTCCCGCGCTGTGTGTGCTCAACGCCCTGGACGCGGAGACCGTTGAGGTGCCCTGCTGTTGTCTCTATCGCTTCCTTTTAACTCGAAATCGACCCCGGGAGTGGCTTTCGTACCACCGTTCACGCTTACCGTGCCCAAAGTATCATCCTGCTGAAGATGAGGGATCGTGTCCTTAGCCATGAAATATTGCGTTTCCTCCAGTTCCCCTTCCCAGCTGACCACTCGATAGACATAAAGTTTAGCCTCTACTTCCAGAAGGATGTGGAAGTTGCTCCGTCCATCTACAGCGAATTCAGGCCGCGTACCAACCATGATGCGTCGCCCCAGCCTGATGGTCGCGTACACTTTATCCTTGTCTTCTATTCGCAGCGCATAAACCCCTTTCTTTTTTTGGCTGAACGTCATCAGCGTCATCTTTCGAACCGGGATTTCCCCGGATTTGCTCGAAGGAGCCCCCACCATCTTACTCCAGATCTCTATCCCATCCTTTATGGTAAAACTTTTCGATTGTGAACGGACTGCATTCGAGAATCTGTCGTGTTTAACTTTTACATAGAAGTGGTAGCTCCCAGTACGCTGAAGGTTATAATAACGGTTCAGGCTGACCTCCAGCCTGCGACTCGCGCCTGCGGGGAGAAACAGGTCTGTACCGAAGTTAAACTCCTTTTGCTTCGGCGCCACATACTGCTTACCCTGCCTGAAAACGCTGAATTCGACACCTCCTCTGGCTTCGCCCCGTTTTCCGAAGTCCAGCGGATTGCCGCTGAAGTTACGAATGGTCACCGCAACCTGGACAGGTTCGTACCGCAGAAAGGCATTTCGCTTGACATCCACCGAAATGTCCACATACGCTGCCACATGCTGTGTACCAAGCGCCCCCGTCAACATCATCAGCGCCAGGAAAAGCGCCGGCTTAAGGTTTCGTCTGCTCCGGAAAACTTGTGTGTTCACTGATGCCATGACCTTATCTTGCCCCCTGTTCCATTAACAAAGTACTCACGATTCCCTTCCCCCTTTATTCGCGCCCCGACAGGCAGGCTCTACCCGTCGCTCAGGAGGAATCAGGATCCGGTCGTCGATACATTTACGTGTCCTGAGCATTGCTGATTCTTCAGCATCCTATACCCAGCCGAGCGGCCAGACGCTCAGGCAGACCGACATCGAGAACCCGCTGTTGCGCAGATTCCATATCGTACTCTACCCGATGGCGTCGCACGACTCCCTCGTCTGTATCATACGTAACAAATGCAGCCCTCGGGTCCCCATCACGTGGCTGCCCGACACTGCCCACGTTGATCAGATATTTATGCCCGGCCTGAGTGGTTATGCCCTCTTCCTCTTCATCTATCTGCTTTATATCTAAAGATTTGTCAAACGCCACAGGCACATGGGTATGTCCGACAAAACATATCTGCGAAGATTGATATGTCATTGATGCATTCGCACTGAACCTGTCGAATACGTACTCCCAGCCGCCGGGCGAATCCAATGTAGCGTGAGCAAGCTCCACCTTCATACTGAGTCGACTTTTGTACGGCAACTCGTACAGGAAATCCTGTTCTTCTTCAGTAAGCTGGGAGCGTGTCCATTCCACCGCGGTGGCCGCTTCTTTATTGAAACCGGTTAACGCCACTTTAGAACCAACGTATTCGTCGTGGTTGCCCTTAACAATAATGTCCGGCTCCAGCTCACGCATCAGCTTCAGACATTCATGGGGATTCGCGTTGTAGCCCACAATATCGCCTGTACATAAAAATCGATCAGCACCCGCCTTCTCCGCTGTCTTCAACACCGCTTTCAAAGCTTCCAGATTACTGTGGATATCCCCCAAAACTGCGTATACCATGATATTTACCTTTTCTGTACAGATGAAGCGTCTCTTGCCATCGGTTTATACACTACATTCTTTACGACCATTTTTTCATTCGAATTAACTTTACTATAATTTCTTCTCCTCTGCAAATGTCCGATAAAACAAACTGCATGCATAACACGCATGGTTAAGCCGACAACAGAATCTGCGATAAATATCCAACATTCCCTGCTGTTCAGCCGCTCCGCGTACAACCGCCGATGCCCGCCCCGGAGGCACAAACAATCGATGTTTAGCTTCTTTCAAAACCCGATTGCCCTGCAGACAGGGCAGAAGCATGAAACACTCCTCCGTCATCTGCTCCAGCTCCGTACGATTGTGGGCACCTGCCCACGCCTTTATCCAGGGAAGAATCACGTTCGCCAGCAGATCGCGTACGCGCTCTTTACCCAGCAGGACTTCTCCGGTGTCAATGCCCTTTACCACAGGCGGCAAATGGCCGTCTCCGTTACTGCGGACACTGAACACTTCCTCCAGATTTCGCAGAAACTCCTTCGGCGCCGTTTGCGAGGTCGTAAAGTCTTTTATCCACATGGTGGGATCACAGTCCATCCGCTCCAGAACCTGAAAGCCTGCCGCCAACCGCTTCTCAGGCATATTCGCGGGGCGTACCCCGCCACGATTCCATGTAATGCCGGCGTAAGAACGCCCTTGAAGCCACCACGCATGCCATAGAGCGCGCGCCTGCCGGAGCTGATTTTCGTTCAGGTCCTGAGGAATACTGGGATCGGGGAGAAAACCTGCTGTTCCAAAAAGAGCAGCTGAACGATCCCTCGCCGTACGCAATTGCTGTAACTCTCGGAGAGGAACTTCCCGAGCAAGCTGTTGGAAAGATTCCCGATTACTTTTATAGCCAAGGGCATCAAACATCCCCTCGTAAAAGGCCTGACCGGCTCCGAGACGCCGGATAGATCCCGAGAAACGCTGCGCTTTATCTCTGAACCGTGCCAACCCTGCCGCCTGAAGAATGTTCCGCACAGCCCCGTCATCCGTGATCGCCCAACGGGCAGCACAGAAACCAGGGGCGATACGCCCTGCATACACGTCCGCCCGTTGCAGGATACCCCTCAGATCCTCCAGCGTAGAATCCATCATGTCCTCAAGAACAAGCAAAGGAGGAAGCTCCGGACAAATATTCGTGCCCTCCGGGCGGTGATAAACGGCATGCAAAACCACATCCTGATAGAGAGGTTCCCTGTCATGACCATGCCGATACCAGTCCCGAACGGAGGTATGGATTTCCACATGCCCCCGTTTTTCCACTCCATCGATTTCTATGACGGCGTCCTTAAAATCCGGACCGGCTTCAACATTCCATATCCCGGGTGAAAGGATTCTTACCCGCCGACCGCTGCAGGTGTATAATTCAGTTTTCAGCCGCCTTTCGTTCCAAATCACCTGCAGTACGGTTTCGTCAAATGTACTCTGCACGTGTTCAGCCGACTGCTCATACGGATAAAAACGCCCTTCCTCTGAAACGACTTCCCCAGTCGCCAGTGGCTCGTCGCGACATACCTGATAATGACTCGCCAACATCTCCCGCACGCCAATGTAAGTTTCGCATCCGTGATCCCGCATAAACCTGTTAACTCCCTATCATAAAGAAAAACGATAGACTTATTAGGTTTGTCATGTTATGTTTCTGTTCAGAAGTCATGTTCAGCGCAAAGATTGATTGTTCCGCAATGCAGGTTACCTTACAATCTCACAAGTCAATGCTGTTATAGCGGAAAAGCAGTCAATTCCTCAGCGGCGCGACAAAATAAGGAAAATACGCGAATGAAAGCGGCCAATATTCTACTAAGCTGTCTGGTGATAGCGGTAATATGTGGAGCTATCTATTTCCTCGTCCCAGCTTACACCCAATACTGTGAACGTAAGAGCCAATTGCAGAAAATCCAGCAGAAAGTAACCCGCAACCGTCAGAGCAAGAAACTGCTGCAACAGAAAATCCATGCTTTACGCGAAGATCCGGAAGCCGTCGAGCGGGTAGCGCGGGAAAAATTCGGCTGGTGCCGCCCCGGAGAGAAGGTCTACCATTTTGAAACTTCACCCCGCTCGATCCTGCCGCGTAGGGACACCCACCGGCAGGACAACGAGTGATCAGCGTCTTCCCCTGCCTCTTTACAAAGGCTGGAAAATCTCGGCTTGCCCGTATTACCCTATTTGGCAACAACATTCACCAGTTTCCCGGGGACCGTCACGACTTTTTTGATATCACTGCTGTCTGTCAGTTCCTGGATGCGCTCATCCTCCATTGCTGCCTGCTGCATCTGTTCAGACGTGGCATCTGCGGGAAGAGTCACACGAGATCTGGGTTTACCATTCACCTGGATCACCACTTCGACATTGGCCACTTTCAGGCATTCTTCCCTGTACGTCGGCCAAGGTTCGTACGCCAGGGAGTTGTCATACCCCATGCGCGACCACAACTCCTCCGCTATATGAGGGGCAAAAGGAGATAACAGAAGAATAAAGGTTTCCACGGCTTCTCGGTTACGTTCCGCTTTACCCCCGAATTCATTCACAAAAACCATCAGCTGACTGATCGCAGTATTGAAGTTCAGACTCTCAATATCCTCCGTAACTTTCTTAATCGTTTCGTGAAGTACACGCAATTCCTCCTCATTCATCTCGCTGTTTTTCACCTCTTCGGCTATGCCGCCGTCAGGACCTACCACCATCTTCCACACCCGGTTCAGGAAACGGCGCACCCCTTCAACACCTTCCGTGCGCCAAGGTTTGACCGCCTCCAACGGCCCCATAAACATCTCGTATAAACGGAAGCTGTCGGCCCCATATTGCTGAATAACATCATCGGGATTCACTACATTCTTTAAAGACTTAGACATCTTGGCCGGCATTTCTTCCAATTCCTGCCCCGTCTCGGCATGGTATAGCTTATTTCCGTCCTCCACCACTTTATCGTTCGGAACAATCCTTCCCTGCGGATCTTTATAGGAAATCCCCAGGATCATCCCCTGATTGACAAGTTTTCGGAACGGCTCCTTCGTGCTCACCAACCCCAGGTCATACAAGACCTTGTGCCAAAAGCGCGCGTAAAGAAGGTGCAGAACCGCATGCTCTGCCCCCCCTACATACAAATCCACAGGCATCCAGTATTTTTCTTTTTCTTCATCCCAGGGACGTGCGTCATTCCGCGGATCCAGGTACCGCAGATAATACCAACAGGAGCCGGCCCACTGCGGCATTGTGTGTGTCTCCCGACGCCCCTTCTTGCCTGTCTTCGGATCAGTGTAATCGAGCCAGTCTTCCGCTCTGGCCAACGCAGATTCCCCATTTGAACTCGGGCTAAAGTCCTCCATCTCCGGCAATTCCAGAGGGAGTTCATCTTCGTCAAGCACTTTGATCGAACCATCCTCCATATACACCACCGGAAACGGCTCTCCCCAGTAGCGCTGCCTGCTGAACAGCCAGTCCCGCAGTTTATAATTAACAGCCGCCTTTCCCCGATCCTGCTGTTCAAGCCACTCAATCGTCCGCTCTTTTGCGTTTTCCACATCAAGACCGTTTATATCAAGCCCGAAATCGTTTGCCGAATTCACAAGCGTCCCTTGACCAGTCCAGCAAGAGCGCTTTTCCAAAACGTCTTCCGGCGTAATTCCTTCTTTCTCAGCCGCCTCTTTCGAAGGTACCAGAATAGGCTGTACAGGAAGATCGTACGTTTTCGCGAATTCAAAGTCCCGTTCGTCATGAGCAGGAACCGCCATAATAGCGCCTGTTCCGTAGGTCATAAGCACATAATCACTGATCCATATCGGAAGACGTTCATTGTTCACCGGATTCACCGCGTAATTCCCGATAAACACCCCTGTTTTCTCCTGTTCTGATACACTGCGGCTCAACTCGCTCTTCGCCAGCGCGTCTTCTTTATAAGCCGCCACCTCCTTTTCTTTCTCCGGGGACGTCAGCTTGTCCACAAGAGGATGTTCCGGAGCAAGAACCATGTACGTACAACCGAACAGCGTGTCGGGCCGAGTCGTAAACACCCGTATTGTTTCCTCATTCTCTGCAACACAGAAGTCTATTTCCGCTCCTGTCGACTTTCCTATCCAGTTCCGTTGCATCTCCTTGATCCCCTCCGGCCACTCGAGTTCATCCAGGTCGGCCAGAAGACGTTCCGCGTAGTCCGTAATCTTCAACATCCACTGTTTCATCGGACGGCGCTCTACAGGATGTCCGCCCCGTTCACTGACCCCGTTCACCACCTCTTCATTCGCCAGGACCGTGCCCAGCGCGGGACACCAATTGACAGGAACTTCGTCAAGATAAGCCAGTCCTTGTTTGTAGAGTTGAATGAATATCCACTGCGTCCACCGATAATAATCCGGCGAGGTTGTGTTGATTTCCCGGTCCCAATCGTAGCTGAAGCCCAGCGATTTTATCTGGCGCCTGAAGGTTTCTATGTTCTGCTCTGTTGTTTTCCTCGGAAGCGTGCCCGTCTGCACAGCGTACTGCTCCGCCGGCAGACCAAAAGCATCCCACCCGAGCGGATGCAGCACGTTGTAACCGTTCATACGCATATACCGCGAGTAAATGTCCGTGGCTGTGTAACCTTCGGGGTGCCCCACATGCAATCCTGCTGCACTGGGATAAGGAAACATGTCCAGCACGTACAGCTTGGGTCGGCTCTGGTCAAAATCAACAGCTTTAAAAAGTTTTTCTTCTTCCCAGTAACGCTGCCATTTGGGTTCAATTTCCCGCGGTTCATATTTCACCGGATGTATGTCCATAAGTTCTAAGCCAACTTTTCACTTTTTGTTCACAATGAGGAATATCATGATGTCAACGTGCTCGCTTCAGGCATCACGGAAGAGCATACCTGCGCAAGATTCAGCACGACTCGTAATAGGTAGTAATTTAATTCTGAAAACTCATTACTCAACGCCCCTTACAAAGGAAGTGCAACTTTATAATTATCAATTTCCTGCTGATAGAAAAGGGTCAAATCGCTTTCAGGAATTGACACAAACCAGATGGCCTTCTATAGTTCCGCAAACGTGGGCGATTTCACATTGAAATGAAGCAATTGTGAGGAGATACATTTGGGTAAAAGAAGACCATCATCACTCCCCTCCGACGGCCCCCCCAACTTTCCTGACGAAGCACAGGATGCCAAAAGGAAAGAATCGGGGGCTGATGAGAATGCGGGGAAAAAGCAGAAAAAATCCTCTGATGAATCCCGTCGCTTCAAAGGAAGTCGCCGATCGGGAACAACACCACCAGATGGAGAGGATTCACATAACAACGCGAGAATGAGGGCCCTCTTGCCCCATATAGGAGCCGTTGTTTTCAGTGTTTGTCTTATCGTGCTTATATACGGCGTATGGTCCTATTTCCAGGTCGAGCAGGCACGCAAACTCTACGCCCAGGTTCGGGAGAGTGCAGATAAAGAGCGGCTCCAAAGATATGCCCCCCTTAAACAGAACAAGGCGGAAGCACACGCAGAAAAAGCGCAAAAGGCAAGCGCTTTCTTACAGACGAACAAAGTCGCGAGTCAATACAACAAAGCAACGACAGCATTACAGCAAGCGGATAAACTCGCCGCAGAGCGCCAGGTAAAAATCCGACGAGCGCAACGCCAGCTTAAGCAGCTGAAGGAAAAAGCCCAGGAATCCAAAGCACCCACTTACCTGCCTGATCTCTGGCAGAAAGTGGAAAAAATCACTTCTTCAACGCCTGCCCCTGACTCCCCTGAGTTCAGATATACCGAAGCACATGACAGATTCCAGGAAGCCATCTCCCTTCTGGAGCACAAAGAGCCGGATTTTGGCGATATAGCCACTTACGCAGAAGTGAAACAAATGTGGTCGGAAAAAGCCGAGGAATGGAATAAAGACCTGTGGGCTGAAAACGCTCCCGAGCTTAAGAAGTCTTTACAGGAAGCACTCAGACAGGCCCGCCGGGCACAGGACGAGCAGAACTGGGAAACCGGCATCCGGCACTACCGTAAAGCTGTTTCTGTGTTCCAGGAAGGACAAGGTACGATGGACACATATCGACAAGAGGCGAAGCAGGCATGGTCAGAAGTCCAGGAAACATTCTCACCTGCTCAGCGCGTCGCCGCTGAGGAAATCTGTCCTGAAATGTG
>CAJXKU010000014.1 GCA_913055945.1 uncultured Lentisphaerota bacterium
TTTCTTCGTCAGCGTTGTGACCAGCACACGTTCGTCCTGTTGGCTCAACGTCCGGATTTCGTTCAGGATATCGTCCACCTGCCCTTCCAGAGGGCGCACCTCCACCGGCGGATCCACCAAACCGGTAGGCCGGATCACCTGTTCGATCGGTTCAGCGCGTTTGTGTTCCAGGTCCCCCGGGGTGGCTGAAACGTAAATCGTCTGCCCGGTCAAAGATTCAAACTCCTGAAAATTCAGAGGGCGATTGTCCAGCGCTGAAGGGAGTCGAAAACCGTGCTCTACAAGCGTCTCTTTGCGGTTCCGGTCCGCCTGGAACATAGCGCCGACCTGAGGCAGGGTCACGTGCGACTCGTCGATAAAGGTTATGTAGTCCGAGGGGAAATAGTCCAGCAGCGTATACGGACGCGACCCGGGCGGCCGCCCTGAAAGGTGACGCGAATAGTTCTCGATCCCCTGACAGTACCCGACCTCACGCAGCATTTCCAGATCATACATCGTGCGCTGATACAACCGTTGCGCCTCAACCAGCCGCCCTTTCTTTTCAAACGCTTTAACCTGCTGGTCCAGCTCCTGCTGAATGCTTTCCTCTGCGCTTCGGATTCTCTCACCGGGAATCACAAAGTGCTTGGCCGGAAAGATGGATATTTCCTCCATGTCATCCAGGATGTTATGATTAGCCGTATCCCGCTTTGTAATCCGTTCCACCACATCACCCCAGAATTCGATACGCACATAATCATCGCTGTAGGAGGGAAACACATCCACTGTATCCCCGCGTACACGGAAACACCCTCGTTCCGGGGTCTGATCGTTCCGATCGTACTGGATGTCCACGAGTTGCCGCAGGAGCGTGTCCCGGTCTACTTCCCCTCCCACAGCAACATATGCCTGCATCGCTTCGAAATCCTCCGGCGAGCCCAATCCGTATATACAGGATACACTGGCCACCACGATAACATCGCGCCGCTCAAAGAGCGAACTTGTGGCCGACAACCGCAACTTTTCAATTTCGTCATTGATTGAGGCATCCTTGGCGATATACGTATCGGTCTGCGGGATATAGGCCTCAGGCTGGTAATAATCGTAGTAACTCACGAAATACTCAACCGCGTTCTCGGGGAAAAAGCTCCGGAATTCACTGTACAGCTGGGCCGCCAGTGTTTTGTTATGGGACAGAACCAGCGCCGGACGCTGCACGTGCTGCAGCATGTTGGCGAGCGTAAATGTCTTCCCCGAACCGGTCACCCCCAGAAGGGTCTGGCATCGCCTGCCTTCCCGAATGCCTTCAACCAGCTTCTCAATCGCATACGGCTGATCACCCGAAGGGGCATAGGAGGATTGAATCCGGAATTGGTGCTCTCTTGACATATCGTTGGCTTTTGCCTATTTCCGGCGAAACAAGGAGTTTCTCTTCCACGAACGGCTTTCCTGCAATCCGACGCCCTGCCGTGGTTTACTCTTCGTCGAGCCGGTACTGTTTGATCTTGTACCGCAGCGTGGAATACGCCATGTCTAACTCGCGCGCAGCCGCCCTGCGATTCCACCTACACGATTCCAGGACACGAAGGATCCGGCTACGTTCCCCATTCTCCGTATCCTGGCGTCCAGTGTCTTTTTCGCTCACGCCATCACTTGACCGGGGCCTGCTCTTCTGCGAGGCCAGGGATTCCAGATGCTGCACGTCAATCGGTCCATGATCCCCCCGGCCTCGACACACAATGCAGGCTTTTTCGATTATATTGCGCAACTCCCGCACATTGCCCGGATAATCATGCTCGCAGAGCATCTGTTTCGCTTCCGGAGAAATCCCTCGGCACTCACAGCCTCTCGCCTGTTGAATACGCTCTCGGAAAAAATCCGCCAGCGGAAGGATATCTTCTCCCCGTTCGCGTAACGGGGGAACGTGAATGTGGAAGAGATTTAACCGGTAAAAGAGATCCCGTCGGAAGTCACCTGTCTCTACAGCCTCCTGGAGTGATGCATTCGTCGTGGCTATCACCCGCAGCGAGACGTTGATTTCCTGCCGCCCGCCTACCCGGCGAAGCCGACGCGTTTCGAGTACGCGCAGCAAAGAGACCTGTGCAGCATGCGAAAGATCTCCGATTTCATCCAGCAGAATACTCCCCTGATCCGCCAACTCAAAGGCGCCTGCCCGATCTTCATCCGCGCCGGTGAAGGCACCTTTAGTGTGGCCGAACAGTTCACTTTCCACCAGATTTTCCGGAATCGCCGGACAATTGACCGGGATGAGCGGACTCGATTCGCCGCTGGCTATCAAGTGGATAGCTCGCGCCACGACCTCTTTACCGGTGCCCGTCTCACCTGTAATAAGCACGCTGTCACATTGAGCGGCCCCGGCTTCCGCGATCTGTCGCCGGATAGCCTGCGCAGCCGAACTGTTTCCCACAAAGTCCCACGCGCATTCACGGTTACGCGCAGCGCGCTGGATGCCGCCGATGGTTTCCCTGAGATGCCGGCGTTCCTGCCTTAACCTGTTAATCCGTAAGGATTTGGTCAGCACTGCATCCAGCTCTTCCAGCTCCACCGGTTTACGCAGAAAGTCGGCCGCGTCCCGACGCAGCGCTTCAATGGCCGTTTGCATATCACCGTGCCCAGTCACCACAATGAACGCTGTCTGCGGAGAGATCTCCGGCCCCTCCTCGAGTACTTTCATACCGTCCACACGCGGCATCCGCAGATCCACAAGAACTACATCGAAAAGCTCTTCACGGATTTGCTCCAGCCCCTCTCTCCCATCGTAGACACTCGTGACCGTATGCCCGCTGTCCCGCAGATAATCGCCAACGGTCTGGTGGAAAATCTCTTCATCATCGATAATCAGGATTTGTAATAACTCACTCGGCATTGGGTGACTCCTTCTGCGCCGCCGGCAGTGTTATTTTCACGGTTGTACCCGCCTCAAGCTGTGAATTCAGTTCTATACTGCCGCCGAATTTTTCCACGGAACTTTTCGCGATGGACAATCCCAACCCGATTCCCTGATCGGGTTCTTTCGTCGTGTAGAACGGATCAAATACACACCCCATTTTCTCCGGGGAAATTCCGGTGCCGGTGTCTTCCACACAAAGCACCCCGTAAATCTTGCCGGTATCCTTATCTTCCAAACGGTAGCTCTGCAGAGTAATGTTTAAAGAGGAAGTCTCATCGCTCTCGTTTTCCATCTTTTCCCGGACAGCGTCTCTGGCGTTTGTCATACAATTTAATATGACCTCCTCCAGGGTGAACGGATTGGCGCTCACGTAAGGTAGAGATGCATCCAAATCCTTTTCGATTTTTATGCCGCGGTTTTCGATCTGTGCCCCGAGGAAAGACAACGCAGCCTCAATCGCCTTATTCAGGTTCACGGCCAGCACTTCATCGCTCCCGTCCTCGCGGGCAAATGTCCGCACGTGCTGGATGATTTGCGTCATCCGGTCAGCCTGGTCAATGATATTCTCAAGCTTTTGGCGGTTGCGTTCTTCGCTCATCTGCCATCCGCGTCTGGCCGCAAGCAGCAGGTGTTCCGCAAGCCCGCGTACCCCCACCAGCGGCTGATTCAGCTCATGCGCGATGCCGGACGCCATTTCGCCAAGCGAACGCAGCCGATCCGACTGGATCGCAGACTGCCGCTGCCACTCAAGCTGCTGCTCAGCATGTTTACGGGAGGTAATATCGGATATAAGCACAAGATCTCCGGTCACATTCCCTTCTGCGTCGATCAACGGCGTGGCGTGAATCAGCCCGATGCGCTTTTCGCCCTGCCTGGAGACGAACGCCAGCTCATACGGTTCCGGATTTTCACCTCTCATTCGTTCTGCGAAGCGTGCGGTGATCACATCTTTGCTTTCGGGCGGCAGATAGGGCAAGTGCCACAGGTCTTTACCTATAGCCTCCTCCGGCGCATACCCCAACCATTCCTTCAGCCGCTCGTTCATATCAAGTACTGTTCCGTCAGCATCGAGCAGGACAATCGCCTCGGGAGAGAGCTCGAAGATGCGACGGTAGTTCTGTTCACTTTCCTGGAGGGCAGTTTCCGTACGCCTCCGCACCAATGCACTTACCAGAATTTCTGCCAGCGTCTGCAGTAATGCCACCGTCTGAGTGGACCAACTGATTTCGTTCCTGACCGCATCAAGGGCCACAAAGCCGACCAACTCTCTTTGATGGGTCATGGGAATCGCCACCAATGACTTGATCCCCTGCGCTTCCAAGATTCGCTTTTCCTCCTCAGCGTCATGCCCCAACTCAGCCACACGCGGGATGTAAATCGTCTCGAAATCCTGAAGCTTTTCCAGCCACCAGGCCCCATTGCGGAACGCGACATTCTGAACGTGCTCCATATGAGAAGAGACGGCTTCATCGCACCATTCATGGGTCACGCTCATGCACCGCCTGTCATCATGAAACTGAACAACACAGGCATGATCAATATCGAAAAAGCGGCCTACGGAAGCCAGTGTATCGTTGATTCCCCCATCCACAGCGTCTGCGCCCATATTGATGAATTCCGTGCTTACCCGGGCAATGAGCTCCTCGAATTGCAGACGATGCTGCAGCTCTTCCTCTGTCCGTTTTCGCTCGCTTATATCCCTGGCACACGCGATTACGATCTGACCCTCTGCCGTGCTCCACTGCCGCAACACGACTTCTACCGGAAACTCCGTACCATCTTTCCGGCGGTGCACCGTTTCAATGACCCGCTTCTGGCGGGGATTCCGCGCCAATTCGTCCAACTCCCGAATCACTTCACCGCGGCTGTACTGCACGTTGATATCCTCCGGTCCCCGCTCCAGGAGTTCTTCCCGATAAAATCCCAATTCGCGGCAGGCGGTCTTATTCACGTCAATCATCTGCATACGGGCTTTATCAATAAGAAAAATTTCATCCCCGCTGCTGTCCAACGCCTCACGAAAACGCTGCAATTCATTCTCCGAGAGAATACTGCCGCGCGCCACACACAGATCCTGAGCTACTTCTTCCAGAAATTCCTGTTCATGCCGATCAACCTCGACCCATCCTGCCAGTTCTATATGCAGCCAACCGACGATCCTTTCCCCTTCTTCCTTTTTCATAGGCACGATCGCGGTCTGATGGGTGGAATGCTGATCTTTGTACGAACAGCCCCCGCAAGCCGGCTCCCAACCGGTTCGAAAACACGTCTTTCCGGACGTCAACACCTCATTCACGCAATCGGGGAGCAGGTCTGCCTTTTGCGGAGAAAACCTCCATTCTCCTGAGAACGACAACTCACCCGCACGGCCAAGCAAGACGCTGTCACCCGTTTCCTCCTCCAGGAGAACCACACCGCACCCCACATACCCTTTTTCATTAACCATAGCCTCACACGCCCGCTGGCCAAGCTCCGGTAAATTTCTCCCTTCAACCACACTCTGATTAATGGTGCGGATTACATTCAACAACGTGCTCAGACGATGATTCCTGTGCTCGCGCTGCCTGTGATCTTCCAGATTTACAATCCAGCGATTCAGCTCGTTATCGGCAGCGTTGTCATAAAGCAGTTCGTCAGGCGGAACATAGTAGAAATTATCGTACACTGTTTTTCCAACCGCCACAACGGGGTGTGTACGCAGCACATTCAGCAGCGTCGAGGAATCAAAAAGACGACGGTCGTACTGACAAAGTCCTGCAGCAGGATGTTGCGCAAAAAACTGATTCAGTTTCGCCTCGTATTCGATGAACCGCTCGGCTGCCGGTTCCTCCTGCAATACCCAGCTCATTTCCCCGGTTATCCGCAACGCATCATACCCTTCAGCCACGGCATCCTCCGTCTGCCTGTGCAATGTTTCTATCATTGCTTCAGGATCGAAAATACCGTTCTGAAGGTAAGCATGTCGTGCTTGCTGCACTATGAGCTGGCCGCTTTCGCGGTAATCCCCGACAGATACACCCTTCTCCGCTAGAGCTTCGAATACGTCCTCACCGCTCGTTTCGGTGGCAATATAGATAACGCGTTGATTTTCAACCAATCCCTGTTCGAGGAACGGAAGGACCACTTCACGGCGCTCTTCGTCGCTGTCGTACAGACAGCACAGGTGCTTGCCCGGCGTCAAGCACCGAAGGTACGCCGGCGCATACCATCGTTGTTTTGCCTCGTCTTCCATCTCGGGTTGATTCTGCCCTTTTTTAATTCACCTTAACCTTCTGCTGAGAATTTGCATGCTCTTTCGTCTACGCCGATATCTCCTGCGGAACAGATGCGTCTGGGGCCAAGGCCGGAGATCATTTGCCGCATCAGCATGAATTCATCAATTATAGTATTTTTACGAACCGTTGTTCCAATCAGTATATATCACCAATTATACGAGCGGACCCAAAGGAGGCGACGCGACAATGGCGGAATTGAAGAGAATCCAATGGGATCCCTCCCTGGCTACCGGATATTCAATCGTGGATACGCAACACCAAGTATTTATCCAACGCATCGACAGCTTTCTGGATAAGTGTACGCGAGAAGGCGTCTCTGCGAAGGAGCTGGATGACGCCTTCTCTTTCCTCTTTGAATATGCAGAGACCCATTTCAGCACCGAGGAAGACCTCATGCGCAGAGCCGGTTACTCGGGCCATGAAACCCATACGCAGAACCACAAATATCTGCTGGACCAGCTTAACAGGGTCCACGACGAATGGCAGGATGAAGGACCAGGTATGAATCAGCTGCTGCAGATGAACTACCTCCTCGTCGATTGGTTACGGAATCACATTATGCAAATGGACAAGAAGATGGCGCAAAGCGTACGCGAATCTCTCCCCGAATAAGCCGGATTTTTTTCCATCACGACCCAACCGGCGGATATTCGTAGTGCCTCTATCGTTTGCCCGCTTGGCCGACCTCCAACTCCGAAAACCAGTTGATAAAACGCTCCACGTCCTTGCCTCGGTACAATGCTCCGTGCTGCGGCGCCAGCACGTCGATATTCAGATGCTGAACCCGCTCGCACCATTCCTGCTTGGCTTTCTCCGACGGCATCCACCGCTGGTGGAATTCGCGCGCATACTCAATGTGTTTATCAAAGTCTTCCACAAAAATATTTTCTGCATCCGTCGGCAGTAAGGCGGTACCGACATCGCCGCTGTAGTATACCCTGGCGGTCGGATCGTAGAGATGGAAATTGCCGGACGAATGCAAGTAATGGGCGGGGACAGCCTCCAATTCAAGCCCGGCGAGATTGAGCTTCCTGCCTCCGTCCGGCAGAGCGATAAGATTGTCTTTGCCGCCGAAGTGAGGAATAAACGTCTTCCAGACCCAGCTCACGTAGCACTGTATCTGCGGATTGATTTCGAGCCACAGGGATAATGAAGAAATGATGTCCGGATCCTGATGGGAGGAAAAGATATACGAAATGTTCTCCGGATTGTAATGGGAGCTTACGGCAGAGAAGACGCTGGGAAAAATCTCCATCCCGCCCGGATCAGTCAGCATGAGTGAATCGTTCGAGTACACGATATACTCGTTCGTATCTATCACATCTTTATTCCTTTCCGGGTCCCTTGCCACCACCGCCCACTGATGATTATGTCCCGAAAAAAATTGCTTGATCTGTTTCACTTCACCGTTCCCTTTTTCCGTCTATGTTCAGACTTCCCCCTCGTTTTGCTGCCTTCGAGCTGCAACAAGAGCCTCAAGCTCGTCCGCTTGTGATATAACGCTTTGTAAGGATTCCCTGGCCTGCTCCGATAATCGTGCAAAATCATCCCTGTGCTCACCGCTTGTTGCAGCCTGAACTTTCGCCTGGACGGCCAGCTTGTTGCCTCGCTTCAAAAGCCCGCGGGTTTCGGTGAGCATCTTCCGCAGTTGTTCCACTTGTTCCCGGGTTCGTTCATACCATTGCATCTGTGCCTGCTCCCGAGTTCGAGTAACTTCCTCGAGCAGGGAGGAATGCTCCTGCACATGGTCGTAAGCACGGATAAACAGGTTTCCTCGGGTCTCCGTTTTGATCCTTTCCGACAACGTCCGCACCATTTCCCTGAGATGCCCGCTCAATTTCTCGGAATGCTCGGTAAGCTGACCGCTGAAACGGATAAACTCCTGGGTCACCGCGGCAAATCCTGCCGCCTGATTCCCGCTCTTGCTTGCAAGGATCAGCGAATTCAACGCATTCAGTCGAATCTCCTGGGCATTCGCGTCAATAAGCTTCGTCACCTCATTTGTCTGAAGCACGAGAGCGAAACCCTCTTTCTGCGGATTGCCTGGTTCAGAACTCATATGAGCAATCACGAACTTTCGTCACTTATTTCGCAAAAGGATTTTCACAATTATACTGAATATGAAAAATCGGCACTTCCCCGAGCGGAATACATAACTTTACCACGCGAAATCTTTATCTTCAACTGAGAAAACGACTCGTGTTCTCCAACTGAAGAGAAAACCGGAATTTCGGTGTCAGGTTCAATACCTCACCCGCAGGCCCTCGATCGCATTCTTCAGCTCTTCCACCCCTTGTTCAGTCACGGCCGTCTCCCGAAGATCGATTTCTTTCAGCTTCTGCAGTTTCGCCAGATGCTTGATCCCTTTGTCTGTCACATCTGTATAACTGAGGTTCAGGTATCGTAGACCGCTCACCCCCTCCAAATGAGCCAAATGTCCGTCGGTGATATTCAGGGAAATAAGTTGCAGGCTCCTGAGATCCGACAACTTTTTCAGGTACGCCAATCCTTCTCCCTCGACGCTGGACATACTGAGATCCAGTCTTCGAAGTTTATCCAGGGATTTGACATGTTTCAGTGCCTCCGCCGTCACATCCGTATACCTTAAGTCCAGCAATTCCAGATTGTTCAGTGACGCCACTGTGGCCAAGCCTTTATCCGTCACATCCGTCGCCGTCAGGTTAAGCACCCGCAACTGCTCAACTCCCTCAATATGCGCCAGATCTTCGTTTGTCGCGTTGGGCGGCAGGGTCAGTCCGGGGATCTTCTTGTCCCGGATTTCCTGAACCACCCCCTCCCAATCAACCTGCTCTGCACCACCTAACGGCGAAATCAGCCACCACTCGCAGTCGGGAACCCACACGGGGACTTCGGAGGGCGTCATCCCGACCATTTTTCTCTTCTGCTCCCCCTCCTCCGGATACTTCGCCAGCACGGTCAGAGACAACTCAGAGTTGAACTCCCGTCCGCCATAATCCCGCTCCCCGAGCAGAGTCACCCTGGATTCCTCCCGGACTTTACCAGTCTCCGGTTCTTCTTCAGCAAAACCGACAGCACTCAACATCAGAGCATACATGGCCAAAGCAGTAGCTGCAGCCGCAGCAGGATATCGTAATTTCCAAAATTCCATAGGTATTATCCCCCTATATACTTCTCAGATCAGCCAGAAATATCCGGACGAAAGCAGGCGTTTCGGAAAGTTTCACGAGCAACTCCAACGTCGCCACCATTCTTTGCGCAGCTGCTACACAAAGAAAAACACCCCGGAAGTTCAGAAATGGTGGAGGCGGGGGGAGTCGAACCCCCGTCCTGAACAGACGCGACGCCGGTCTCTACATGCTTAGTGCCTTCTTTAAGTTTCGCTCCGCCGCTGGCGAGGCACAGACCATTCAGCGGAACTAGAGCCCTTTAATTTTGTCATTGACCGACCTGGACTCGTTGGGCCGGCCAATCCAGCCCGATGCCGTCGCCTTTACCCTTATCGGGCGTCCGGGCAAAGACGTCGCCGCTTTTATGCAGCGAGTGCGTACTCTTCTTCCGCAGTTACGTTTTTGGTCGGGGATTATGGAGGCCAACGACCATCCTCCGCATGCAACCGACGCCCCACCTATCCAGTCGAATCCGGAACGCCCCCTTTATAAGGCGCATGTTGGAGCATCGGATCACTTCTTCCCGCAGATCTACAAAGTGCTTTCAATCATCTCAATGTTCAGCACTTCGCCTCCCTTGAAACCGTTCAGTCTTCAAGTCTCCTTTTCGCCTACAGTATACGTCCTGAATTTCGATTTTCAATCACATGTACGTTCCATTCTTATTGACCTGTTCTACTGCCTTGAGTTCCAAAAACAGGATCTTTATAAGGGCGGCGTGAATAATACTGTTTGCAGTGCTGGACAATCAGGGCGTGGAACTCCTGGTACACGATCACATCAGCCGGCAGTGCACGTTCGCATATCCGCTTGACGGTCTCGTAATTATCAGAGTCACTGACAACCCCCAGTGCACTTAAAAAGCGTCGCGTGTACGCGTCGACCACCATATGTAACTGTCCGTACGCATAGAGAAGGATACTGTCCGCTGTTTCAGGGCCGACGCCCCACACATCAAGCAACGCTGAACGCTGCGGGATGTCGCCCGGCGGCAATGCCCGATAGAAGTCGGCAAACGCACGAAGTTTACGCGCCTTCATGTTATAATAGCCGGAAGGCTTGATTGCGGCCTTTAACTCGTCTTCGGACAGCTGCGTCATTCCGTCCAGATCCAGGGCACCTTTGGCATGTAGAGCAACCAGTGCCCGATGAACATTGTCCCAGGACGTATTCTGCGTCAGAATAGCCCCTGCACAGATCTCAAAACATTGCTGATCGTTTCTCGGATACGTGTAATCTCCGGGGTGATACACGTTCGCTTTCGACAGTTCCGGTGCCTGGGACGCACCTGCAGCATGCCCCCCGTTAAGCAGAGGCCACCACCCCTGCGGCCCATACGTGTCGTACAGTTCTGTGAAAATGTCTTCAAGCTTTCGCGGCGGCATGTAAATTTTCCCCTCAGCTGGAACAACAAATCTGACCTTTCACCCTCGCACCATAATCCTGCAGGCTTACGCAGTCTGCCACTGGTCTATGGTCGTATCGAACGAGGGTTTAAGCACACCTCGTTCAGTGATAACACCACTTACCAGCTCACGCGGTGTAACGTCAAACGCAGGATTGTACACCTTGGCCTGCTGAGGAACAATGGTTCTGCCTGCGCCGCTTCGGATTTCTTCGGGATCGCGCTGCTCGATAGGGATATCCTGCCCCCTGGGCGTATCCATATCAATAGTCGAGTAAGGTGTTGCCACATAAAAAGGAACCCGATGGTAATCCGCGAGGATAGCCAGGCCGTAGGTCCCGATCTTGTTCGCCACATCCCCGTTTGCGGCAATGCGATCCGTCCCCACGATCACCATATTGACCAAACCTTCCCTCATAACCTGAGCAGCCATATTGTCACAGATGACCGTCACGTCAATCCCGGCTTCCTCTAACTCCCAGGCCGTCAGTCGCGCCCCCTGCAGAAGCGGCCGGGTCTCATCCGCATACACCCGCGGTGCCAACCCCTGCTCCTGAGCTCTGTAAACCGGTGACAAAGCCGTTCCGTAATCACTCGCTGCAAGTGCGCCCGCATTGCAGTGCGTAAGCACCCCCAGGTTCTTTTGTCCTTCAAACAATTGCACACCTGCTTCCCCGATCGAATAACAAAGGTTCATATCTTCATCAACGATTTCTTTGGCCTCCTGAACCAATCGATCCTTTACCTCCTCCACCGATAGAGATTGTTCGCGAACTTCGGCCTCCAGCGACGCCACACAACGGTCGACGGCCCAGGCGAGGTTCACCGCCGTAGGTCGCGCACTCTTGAGATATCCGCCCTTGTCGCGAACTTCGGATAAAAACTGCTCCACATTCTCCGCTGTACTGTGCTGCCCTGCAGCAGCCAGCCCCAGGGCCGCCGCACAACCGATAGCCGGCGCGCCTCTCACCGACAGGCGGCGAATGGCATTATAAATATCCTCGATGTCATCTGTTTCGATATATACACACTCCTCGGGAAGCCGTGTCTGATCAATCAGTCGCACTTTTCCCGGCCGAAGCGTATTCCCCGACAGTTTCCAACGCACTGTATCCATCTCAGAATCATCCTTTATATCTTACTGAAGTACGAAAAAATACCCACTGTACTCATATATCGCCGTAAACTTCCCAGTACTGAAACGCAGGGGTTTCGTACGGGTGTGCCTGCTTCAACGCGTCAATCACAGGTTGAAGCCGGGAAGGCACGCAGACGGTTTCAATTTTCACCTCTTCAGCTTTTTCCACTTCTCCTGTCCTGCCGGCATATGGATCACTTCCTTCCAGGGGACGGAACTGTCCGGTACCGCGCGTCTCCCACGCGCAGCAGTCGTAGAGCCCGAAGTTTCCCGCCCCGGCCTCAAACAGTGCCTCTTTCACAGATTCACTGTGACTCGAGGGCACGTAAACACTCAACAGATAGAACGTGTCTGCCTCATGATGTTCTGCCATATATCCGCTCCCTGCCTCGATATCAGGTTTCTGCCCCATTCATTTGCGGACATACTTCCCGGAATTTACACTTCCGGCATACGCGCTCGTTATCAATCGTGGGAAACGCCGACTCAGGCTGGGGCGTGTTGTTCTCTACATCCGCCAGCTTTGTACGCATAGCCGCCGCACTCTCCAGTATTGCGTTCTGCGCCTCAAAAAGATCCGCTTCGGTAAGATTGTACCACTTCGGCGCAGGATCATGCTGCAGGAATACGCCGAGTAGGCGCATATTCTCGCATGACACCTGCCACTTATCACAGGCGAAATATGCATAGCAGGCCAGCTGTTCGCGAATCGCATCCGATTCCTTTTTACCCGTTTTCCAGTCGATAATCGTCAGCCGTCCTGCAGGGTCTGTGAAGGCGAAATCTATCGCACACCACACCTTAGTACCGTTGAGTTCAAACGTATCCAGCTGATCAACCGGTTTCCAGCTCATTTGGGGAGCGGCCAGTATCTCCTGCAGCACATCCGATTCGGTGAATGTCTGCAGACTGCCGTACACAATTTCCCGCACAGCGTCCGTCTTCTCCTTCGGCAGACTTTTGCCGTTCCCGTAGTACAGCTCCTGGAGGTTGTTCTTCTTAGGTTGACGAATCCACTCCCGATTCACCGCTTCCATCCATCCTTTCCGCAGTTTGCTCCGGGCTCGAGCCTGCAGTTCTCCGGTACGGATCTCCGACTGATCGTGGGCGTACCTACGCAGCGCCTCTGCAATCGTTTCGTGAACCACGCTGCCGGCCCACATCTCCAATGTCTTCATATTCTTCAAGGTATACAGCTTGCGGGTCTGCTCGGACGCGTCATCACTCCACCCTCCCCAGGAGGCATAGTAGTGGTAGTAGTACGCCCGCTGGCAAGAGCGAAACATCTGGTCCCGCGAAACCGACCAGGAAAAATCATTGGTCAGCTCTGCCATTGTCCTTTTCCTCTCCTGATTCAAGCCTCCGCCTGCGGAAGAACGATTGCAACAGCCAACGACATTCCTCTTCGAGCATTCCGCCTTCGACAGGTATCGTGTGCAACATCCCGGGAAACTCCGCAATATTCAGAACACTCCCCGCCGCCCCCGCTGCTGAATCGTAACATCCGTACACCAATCTGCCCACGCGGGCATTCACCATCGCGCCCGCACACATGGCACAGGGCTCTTTCGTTACGTACAGCGTGACATTGTTCAAACGCCAGTCGTTCTGAGCTGTCTCTGCCTGTGTCAACGCAATCATTTCGGCGTGGGCGGTAGCATCACTCAGCATCTCCACCTGATTATAAGCCCGTCCCACCACCTGCTCTTCACAGACAGCTACAGCACCAATCGGCACTTCATCCTGCGCCTCCGCCTGTTCTGCTTGGCGCAGAGCCATTCGCATGTAGTCTTCGTCAGTCCTGAACGGAATCATGTTCTTCACATCATCAATTTAGTTGCCTGCTCGCACTTCTGCCGGTTCTTCGTGCTTCGTTGTTTCGTTTGACTAAGATGTTGTCAGCTTCTTCAAAAACATTTACCCGCTCAAACGCTGCGCGCCCGACTTACGGATTCCGCATTCGAACGGCCAAGAGCACCGGCGCGAAAAGTGAGTCTACAATGCATCCTTTTGGAATTTTCCGTTCTCCAAATCAAAACATCGAAACAACAATCAACCGGCAATCCCATCAGCTCTTCACCCCCTGCCCTCGTCGGTCCGACACGACGTTGTTAATATTACACACCGCCCTCGACCTGCAACCGTACGTGCGGACATGAACGGCGGGAAATATGCCACACAAAAAAACAAAGAGCTAACAGGGGATATTGTTGTGGAACTCAAGTACGTACTGCGGTTCAGCAAGTCCTTTACCTGTGATCCGCAGTTTGTCTCTGACCAGCCAAAGCCGCGCGACCGACTTGTCGGAGTTCATGCTTCAGCATGTCTGCCGAGTGTCATAAAACATCCCGGCTTCAACTGATTTGCTGCACGCAGTGCCCTCCGGGGTATCTGAAGGTTTGTAGTACCGCCTTAGGCAGTCTGCTGAATGCTCAAAAGCGGCGAGTCTCGTCCCGGGGTGTCCGGACGATCCCTCACTCGCCGGTCTTGCGGGAACATCAATTCACCGATACATTGTCCCTGCCCGCGCCTTTTTTCATTGAACCGGCCTTTTCAGGCCGGCATAGAGTTTTCGTCCCGTGGGCACCCAAGGTTATAACCTTGGGCTACGCTGATACAGGCCCTTCGGGCCTTTGCCTCGGGTTATACTTCGATATTGTATTAGGCCCCGAAGGGGCCGCTTCACCGTAGCCCCAAGCGCCAGCCTGGGGGAAAAGAACGCCGGCAACCGCGTCAAGCGTGATACGGGTAATCTCAAGGAACCCCTTGGGGATGTGGCGGGCCTCCGCCACATATTGTGCGCTCGAGGCCGAGCGCATCTCCAGAAGGCGGCTTTTTTGACGTCTCTTGTTCGGAGTGTCCGAACCTTGGCCGGCGCTTGTGCTGACATCAGACGAAAATCCGTGGTCTCAATCCTCAATACTATTCGCCGGGTGTGAGTTTATATATCTTCACTGATTCGGTCTCAAACAGTGTCTTCTCGTTTTCTCCGTACACCCGCGGGGAAAGGTCCACGCTGCGGGGTGCCGAGTCGTGCGACGTATACTCATGAATCTCTTTACCGGTCGCCCACGGTATGGGAGCTTTATACCGATGGTATCCGGAGTGATTGGTCACCGCCACATAAAGGGTGTCGCCCACCTTGGCACGCCGCACTTCGAGCTTCGGCACCGGCACCGTATACGCATCGCGCCCGTGGACCGGCGTCCACCAGTAGAATTTGGCTTTCCCCACGCTCGTGTAAAGTTCAGGTAGCCCTTCTGCCGGTTGCACGACATCCTGAAGATTCTGCCAGCCGTTTACAATTTTCGCCCGTGAACGAAGCGTTTCGACTACCTCCGCCGGCAGGTCCTGTCCGTACTCGTCTTCGGTCGGGAGCTCGCCGATCACCACGATCCTGCGATCTTCAGGTAATCGGGCGATCTTTTTTGCCGTCTCCGGGACTAACCACGGCGTGTCCACGATCAAGGTTCCCGTTACATGTTTGCCGGAGACATCTTCGTTGATCACATATTTCCACTGTTTCCCCAGCGCCCCCACATAACCGTACGCTTTGATCGCGCCCCCCAGTTCCGGACGGGCCGGTCCTTCCGGCAGCACATTCCAGGCGCGGTTACCTTCGGTAACCAGCACGGCAATATCGGCTTTTGCCCGCGCTTTCAGAAATGCACGAAGGGCATCCTCAGCTTTCCTGAGCTGATGACGTGTCCGAGTTGCTGCAATGTGCCGCTCGCGCCGGCTGATCTCAGTCGTTCGAACCCGATTGTACGAACTGCTTTTGTATTGACCCATCAGATATGTGTGCAGCAGGTGATAACGCACCCGAGAGACCGTACTCTTATCATGATTATACAGATGGTGTTCACTGTTCCACGCCGGTTTATCTCTGGCGATGTACTGCACATCCACGGGGATCTGGATATATGGAGGATTCATTTTACATCCCGGATGATCATAGCTGATAGCATTGAACTCCGGGACCTCCCGAAACAGAAACACGTCCGGACGAGATTTGGTCGTGTAAATGAAACCGGGCACTTCTTCCCCCTCACGGGGTTTCAGCGCCGGTTGAAGGTGTTTCGCATGATAGCGTTCTGCCCAAACCGTTCGCATGAAACGATTGAAATCCAGCATCGCGGGATCCTGCAAATACGCATGGAACCTGAGTGGATCCCGGAAGAGTTTTAACAACCATGTCATATACCAGCTGCCCCGTCTTTTTTCAATTTTGAAGTTGCTCTCTTCGCAGATCCGCTTGACCCAATCCATGGGTAACTCAGGGATCCCTATCTCATCCCAGTTCTCATAAGAGGTGTCCCAACGTTTATTCAATACCTCCAGCGATTCGTGTTTTTCTTTCAACCAGTTGTGAAACCGGGATTTTATTTTCCTGAATTTTTTTATTCTCCACTTGAGCTTTCTCGGGGAAAGGCCTGTATCCTTTTTTTCTTTTATATACTCCGACACCGACTTACGATCTCCCTCTATCAGTTTACCTTCCCCCGTTTTCATCAGCTGCCTGGTCTGGTAAAGAGGTACGTAATGCCACGTCATGTGGTCTTCATTGGCCGCATAAATCAGTCGGAGAGTAGGATATCCCTGATAAGGATGTCGGTCCGGATTTTTCTTCTGTTGCTTTTCTATATTCACGGGGGGATACCCCCTTATCATAATACCGTGCTCCTCCGCGAATTCCCGGATTCCTTCGGACTTGAACGGTCGACCCTGTATCTGGTTGTAGCCCTGCATCCATATTTTCTTCATCTCGGCAACCTGCGTCGTGTGCAGCCGCCGGTATCCCACATGACAAACGCCATGCCACATCATCGGTTTCTGCCCCTCCCATGCGGGTTCAAGATGATAATCACAGGGTTCGAAAGGCGGGATAAAAGTATCGAGCGGTACAAAATGATGCGGGTCAGGCTTACTAAGGACCCGATGCCCCGGCCCTTTCATCCAGTCCAGAAAATGTTCTGCCAGCGGAGAAGGCTCATCTTCCGGGACAAGCACGCCATATTCGACGCCACCAACCAGATTTACACCCCGATACACGCCTTGCTTGGCCAGCGGGACGTAGTTGAACTGTTCCCTGTCTGTTTCATCAGCCCTGTACGTCCAGTCCAGGCGGGAGGTCAACATCATATCCGTACTGTTGTGGCCTTTCAGAGCTAAATCCGTCGCCTTTCCCCACGGTTTCGACCGTCGATTCGGTTGCCAGGTTTTCACCTTATGCCCGGTGTCTTCGCGATATGCGGTAAGTAAATCCTCTACCAACCGGTTCTGTTGCTGCCTGGGTGCCATAATGGAAAGCTTATCATCTTCGGATGAAACAGCCTTGTCCTCAGACAATGCGGGGGCGGCAATGACCGCAAGACAGATAAGGCACACGGAAAATCTGGCCTGGTTTTTTCTTTGGGCAAATGTCATACTAGTTCCCTTTCTTATTCTGTCCGTTAAACATGTTTTCCCGGCCAGGTCTTAATGTATAACGGCCGTCTCATTTTTTCAGAAATGAGAAACGAAAAAATGTTTTCCAGTGCAGCTATGCCAAATATAGCTTGAGCAGCAGGGGGGTATGGTTAATGGAGGGACGCAGTTCCTCAACGCAACTGCATTACGAAACAAATTGCCGTAGACCTTCCTCCAGTGCCACCGTGGGGGTAAAGCCCGTGGCACTTAACTTATCCACGGCTCCCTCCGAATAGCGAACGTCTCCCGGCCGTTCAGGGGCATGCTGTATTGAACTGTTGCTTGCGCTTACACGCAGAATCGTTTCCGCCAATTCATTTATGGTGATCGATCTGCCCGAAGCCACGTTAAAAACACCTGTCAGATCCGCCTCTCTCGAAGCATGGACATTCGCCTGCACGACGTCATCAACATGGATAAAATCGCGTGTTTGAAACCCGTCGCCAAACACAACCAGATCCTGCCCCTGTTTCGCACGGGTCATAAAAGCTGGTACGGCGGCTGCGTAGTCGCTGTTCGGGTCCTGACGGGGGCCGAAAACATTAAAATACCTCAGGCATACGGTTGATATCCGCCCACTGGCTGAAAACATGTGGCACAGCTGTTCACCGCTTAATTTACTTACCGCGTACGGACTGCGAGGATCAGGAGACAGCTCTTCGTGTTTCGGATTTTCCTCACGCTCACCGTAAACAGCCGCAGATGAACTGAAGGCCACTTTGTTCACGTCCGCCGCTTCTGCCGCCTGTAATACGTTCAACGTTCCTTTTATGTTCACATCCATACACTCCGCCGGCTTTTCCACACTGTCAGGAACACTGACCATGGCCGCAAGATGGTAGACGTAATCCACGCCCTCCATAACATCATGCAGAAGCGCTTGATCCATAATCGAACCTTCAACAAAGTCTACATTGAATCCTTCCAGGTTCTGCCGGTATCCTGTACTCAGATTGTCCAGGACACGTACATCCGCTTGCCCTTGATGATATTCCGCGATATGGCTTCCAATGAACCCTGCGCCCCCCGTGATCAATATCCGCATCTTCTTTTCCTTTCGAATATTAACGTTTAAATTTATTGCCGTCGGAAGGCCGATCGTAAACTTGCAACTGAGTTACGCAAGTGGTAACATAAACTGAGCCTTGAAAGTGTATACCGGTTTAACAAAACTCAAAAAGCAACTATACTGTCCGTAAACTGACAGAAGTTGTCCAAAAACGTAAGGTTCCGGCTCTATGTATGTCTCCAGCCCCGAGTACCTACCACCGCTTGATCCTGACTTTTCACCTTTATGCCTCTATAATCGGGCATACCAGCAGAAAGTGGCGCAAACATCAATCGATGAAACCGCGCGCTTCCGCCTGGCCGTCGAACGCGAGGAAGGCCTGACCGAACGAAGAGATGTAGATATCTTAACTTCCACGTCCTATACCGAAGAGACATACTGTTATGTTGAGCGCCATCTCAAGTTCATTTTATGGGCAGTCGGCGGCTGGCGGATCTTTATTGAGGGTCCGGACAGTTTATGCAGACGCCTTCAAAACGATTACAGCAGAACCGGAAATCGCAGCTTTGATGCTGAGATCATGGAGAAGGTTTACGGTTCCGCTCTCGACGTACAGATCGTGGAAGATGAAAGCGAAATGCCGCCGTCGCGCAGGAGCAGCCAACCGATAGGCGGTCATCTCGAAGGCTGCCGCATAGGCTTTGATCTCGGTGCGAGCGACTTTAAAATTGCGGCCGTACAGGACGGCGAAGCAGTGTTCAGCACAGAAATCCCGTGGGATCCGGGCTCCCAAACCGACCCCTCCTACCACTACCGCCATATAACGGATGGCCTCAAACAGGCCGCATCCAACCTCCCGCGTGTAGACGCGATCGGCGGGAGCGCAGCCGGCATATATATCAACAATGAGGCCAAAGTGGGGTCGCTGTTCCGCAATATTCCCGAAGACCGCTTTGATCGTGAAATTAAAAACCTGTTCCGTCGTATTCAGCAGGAATGGGGAGTACCGCTGGTCGTGGTCAACGACGGCGATGTCACCGCCTTGGCTGGCGCGATTTCCCTGGAAACGGCCAACCTGCTGGGTATCGCGATGGGGTCGAGCGAGGCTGCCGGTTACGTCGATGAGAATGGACGAATCACCGGATTTCTCAACGAACTCGCCTTCGCCCCGGTCGACAATAATCCTGAAGCGACACTGGATGAATGGTCCGGTGACCGTGGAACCGGTGCTTTGTATTTCTCCCAGCAGGCCGTAAACAAACTTTTACCGGATGCGGGCATTGAACTTCCGTCAGATATGTCCCTTGCAGACAGACTGAAGGACGTACAGGCACTGGCCGATGCAGGTGATGAACGGGCCCACAGAATCTTCGAGACACTCGGTGTATACCTCGGCTATTCCCTGATCCACTACCATGATTATTACAACTGCGCAAACGTGCTTCTTTTAGGACGTGTGACCTCAGGCACGGGCGGTCAAATTATCCTGGACAAAGCACGAACCACCCTTGAAGGTGCTTTCCCGGATCTTGCCCCCCAAATCACTGTGACAATCCCCGACGAAAAACAGCGACGCGTAGGTCAGGCCGTCGCCGCGGCCAGCCTGCCTGCACTGGATAAGAAATAACAGATTCAGCGCATGGAAGACATCCCTATGAAGACTTACAGAGAATTCATCGACGCCTTCATTTCAACCATTGACGCTGCGCGATCTTTACCCCAGGGGAATATGTCCCCCGCCAAAACCGCCCCGGAAGTGCCGGAAGAGGCGACTCGCATTCTCATTTTCTCGCCCCACCCCGACGATGAATGCATTATCGGGACACTGCCTCTGCGCTTCCTGCGGGAAAATGCCTACCGCGTAGTCAATGTTGCTGTGACGCAGGGCAGTCGTAAAGATCGACAGCAGGAACGCTTCGAGGAACTCGAAGAAGCCTGCCGCTTCCTCGGGTTCGATGTATATCAGACAAAACCCGGAGGCTTAGAGAAAATCAAGCCGTCAACACGTCAAAAGGATCCCGAATACTGGGCTCGATGCACAGAAGTGGTGAAAAACATCCTCAGGCAGGAACAGCCGCAGATGATATTTCTGCCCCACGGCAACGACTTTAACGGCACACACGTCGGTACACATCATTTGGTTATGGACGCACTGCCCCAACTGCAGTCGGATTTTTCATGTGTGCTTGTAGAGACGGAATACTGGCACCCGATGTCAGCGCCGAATCTTATGGTCGAATCTCCGCCGGAAGTGCTCGCAGACCTCGTGGCAGCGCTTTCACACCACAAAGGTGAAGTCGAACGCAATCCCTACCATATCGCTCTGCCCGCCTGGATGCATGACAACGTGCGCCGCGGCAGCGAAGTGCTCACCGGCCAGGGGAGCGAAGCCCCGCAGATTCATTTTGCAACCCTCTACCGGGTCGCCCTCTGGCAGAACGGCAGCACAGCAGAACCGGCACCTTTCACCCGTATTCTCACGGGAGACACCTCGCCCGCGAGCGCGTTGGCGCCGGTTCTTCATAACCCATAAGTTTATTCTAACGTTTCAAAGTGTCCAAAACAACCAAGAAGCAGGCAGCTCCATGGAGATTGTTATTAAAGACAATGCAGACACGGCCAGCCGCACCGCGGCGAACTACATCGCTCAGTTAATCCGCCGGAAGCCGAACGCCGTGCTCGGCCTGGCTACCGGCCGTACGCCCCTACCTCTCTACCGTGAATTAATCCGCATGCATCAGGAGGAGGGACTCGACTTCAGTGGTGTGACTACGTTTAACCTGGATGAGTATGTGGGACTGTCCCCTGAACACCCCGCCTCCTACAATTACTTTATGAGAACCAACTTGTTCGATTATGTCAACATACCTGAAGAACAGGTTCATCTACCCGACGGACTCACTTCTGACATTCCCGCCCATTGCAGCGAATACGAAAAGAAAATCGAGAAAGCGGGCGGCATCGATTTACAAATTCTCGGCATCGGAAGCGACGGGCATATCGGTTTCAATGAGCCGATGTCTTCTCTTGCCTCCCGCACACGTATCAAAACACTGACGCGGGATACAATCAAAGACAACGCCTGCTTTTTCAGTTCTGTCGAAGAAGTTCCAAGGCACGTTATCACGATGGGTATAGGAACGATCCTGGACAGCCGAACATGTCTGCTGCTCGCTTTCGGCGAGAACAAGGCTGAAGCGCTGGCAGGCGCGGTTGAAGGCCCTTTGATGGCCGCTCTGCCGGCCTCCTCTCTCCAACTCCATCCAGTGGTTAAAGTCTTCTGCGACGAATCCGCAGCGTGTCAATGCCGGCAAACCGACTACTACCGTTGGGTATATGACAACAAACCGCAATGGCAACAGTTTGAGTAGTCTGCTGAGGCAGGAACGCGAGGTTTTCAGATTCAAAAAAGCGGGGAAGGATAAACGCCTCCCGCGGCCAGTTCTTTCAGCTGCTCCTCAACTCGCGGTCTGTCCTCTTTGTACGTCACGCCGAACCACTGATCGTCACTGATAAAAACGCTCACCTGGGCACGCCCCTCCCGGATCAACGCCCTGACAACATCAGGGATAAGAAACTCGGACTTTTCCTCCTGTCCGCGTTCCCGAAGAAATTCTTCGAAATGTTTTCTCAAGTGATCAAAGATAGAGGGGGTGAACCCCCACATGTTCATAGACGCGATGGCATTGCCGTCCAAATAGGCGGTTTGCCCGTTTCCATCTACGTATTTGCCCGCTTCGCCGCATTTTTCTATAGCGGTTATTTCCCGGATATCCGCTAAGTAACCGTCGTCCGTCAGCGTGCAGATCCCCCGGGATACACTGCCGTGTTCACTGAGCGTGTTCTTGACGTGGAAGCCGCACATGCAATACTCGTCCACGCTGGTTGATGCGGCACGCTCCCGAATCAATCGAAACGCCTGCGCCAATCGCTCGTAACTCGACCTTCCATAAAAATCGTCTGCGTTGACTACCACAAAAGGCCCGTCCACCTTATGCCGGGCGCTCCACAGTGCGTGGGCCGTCCCCCACGGTTTTTTACGTTCCGGAGGCACCGTGAAGCCGTCCGGCAGATCGGTGAGTCGCTGCAGGGCGTAATCCACCTGGATGTACCCCTCATACTTTCCGGCAATCTCAGCTCGGAATTGTTCATATATTTCCGGATTCACGATGAACACAACCTTTCTGAAACCTGCCTGAACGGCATCATAAACAGCATAATCAACAAGAATTTCATTACCAGGCCCCACTTGGTCAAGTTGTTTTATACCGCCGTACCGGCTCCCGATTCCTGCGGCAAGAACAACAAGTGTAGGATTGACGGCATCTGGTTCACACATTCTGTTTCCTCCATCCATAGGCTTCATCATATCTTTGTTGAAAGACTTAAACTGTCAGCGGGCGACAGAAACGTACAGCCAGCCGGTCTTTCGAAAACTTCCGCCACGCGGCTTCCATACGCCGGTTTTTAGGCCGGAACTCACCATACAGAGCAACCTGGCAGCCGGAATCACACCTGGCATCAGCCTGCAGAGTCAGGACGAAAATCGCCACCTTAATCGTATGGGGCACTTTTCTAATAACCGCCGCTGTTCTTTTGAGCTATTCCGTTACACACCACGCCTTAAATCCATGACTTATATCTTGTGCAGAAACGATCGTATCGCTTCCAGAATCGCGCGGGCGACATCTTCGCCCAACTGTTCCATTTTGATGTCTATATAGGCCTTTTCATCCGGGGTCTTTTTATCCAGCTCATCCAGTTTATGCCGGACCTCCTGCAGGAATTCTTCTTCATGTTCGTTCAAAAACGCGGCGATATCCGCCTTCACCGCTTTGGCGCCTAAATTCCGTACAAAACGCGGAACCATATACACCTCCTTGGCTTCAGACATTATGGTTTCTCGTATTCACGACGCTCCATCATAACGTACATCATATCATGCGCCCCGGTGGTGCATCACCTCAACAACAAACCTGAACCATCAAAAGGCACGTTTTGGCAGCTCATATTCACTCAGAACTGTTCACCGAACGCCCCAGCCGTGTCCTTCTCTTTTTCGTGGACGGCCTGGGACTGCCTCATAGTAATGTTCTTCGGAAAAGTATTTTTGCAGAATTTCCCATCCTTTGTGAGCTGCTGCAGTCTCATGCTGTTCCTCTTGCCACACACTTGAATGTATCGGGCACGCCGCAGAGTGCTACAGGCCAAACCACAATCCTCACCGGCACGAATGCGTGCGCGCTTACGGGACGCCCCCTGAGCGGTTTTCCCACCAGGCCGTTACGCCGATGTCTCGAATCGGAAAATATATTCCTGAAACTGCAGAACTACGACTGTCAAGCTACGTTCGCCAACGCTTATGTCCGCAGGCACGAGCGTTCTCTTCAGCGAAATCTGCAATCGGCCACAACGATCGCCACCCTCTCAGCGTTCGGCAGGACACGAACGGCAGATGACTTGCTCCGGGGAAACGCTCTATATCATGATCTGACCAGATGGACACTCGTGGATCACGCCGGGGTGGAAGACGTCCCGCGCATCACGCAGCAGGAGGCTGCTCGGCATCTGATGAATGTGTTTCGGCAACATCAGTTCTGCTTGTTTGAATATTTTTTGACGGATGTATATGGGCACCGCGGTACGCTGGATCAGAAAAAGGCCATCCTGCGAAGTATCGAAGAGCATGTACGTCACTTGTTTGAACAGCGACAGGAGGATGAACTTATCATGATTGTCAGTGATCACGGCAATATTGAGGAACCGGATCATAAGTATCATACGCGAAACAGTGTTCCGCTGGTCGCGCTCGGCCCGGGGCGGGATACGCTTTTTCGGGAATGCCGCTCGCTGACGGATATCACCCCGCTGATCGTTCAACTCCTGACAGCCTAACTGCGTTAAGCAATAACTGCGTTAAGCAATAACTGCGTTAAGCAATAACTGCGTTAAGCAATAACTGCGTCCCCTGTTTACTACCACGAACCGCTTATTCCGAAGCGGCATCTGATTAATCCTGCTCTTTTAGCTTCGTGTTGTATTGCTTGATTCTGTGCTTCCCTGCCTGCCGTAAGAATTGATGCAGCCCGACAATGCCGCGAGCGCCCAAAAACAGGACGACACCTATCACCGTTTTTACCACGGCACTGAGCAGATCAGGCCAATACATTTCATGCTGTGCAGACTGATACCCTTTAGTCTCGTTTGGTTCGATTAAAGCCCTTGCACAAATACTGACCAACTCCGGAAAGGCCACGGCGATAACCCACACCCCGATAAGGGCGATCCCAATGCGGAAAACTGTGTCGGTGCTTTGCGGGAAGGGTATCTCAGATTCACTTCGGGTGATAAACGACCCGACGCGGTCTCCCGCAAACAACAAGCATAATCCCGCCAGGACAACAATCCCAAAACCGAGAAGGTATGTGAACTGGACACTCAGGAAAAAATTTGCTACATCTTCGGGACGTTCCTCCAGAACCTGAAAATAGTGGTATATAAAGCTGACTACATGCTGAAGCCGGAACACGACCACGATAAGACAGACAATTCCTGCAAGTTTGACCGCTATTGCGCTGAATTCTTTTGTTGTCATTTTTCGCGCTGCCTTTCGGAATGTTTTCGAGATTGGCGCTTTTTGTTAACCCTATGTGTAGTTTTCCGACAACCGTTATTTTTTGTCATGAGTCTG
>CAJXKU010000015.1 GCA_913055945.1 uncultured Lentisphaerota bacterium
GAAGCGGAGTGGCAACGAACTACCGCGTCATCTCGCTGCCTTGCATATGCAACCACAAAATCAACTGCGAAATTTAGAATGAAAAACGTAATCTTTCCCGGAATCCGGGGACGAAAGATCGATGTATTTACGCAATATCCATGGGCGTCGAGCATGTGTGGATCAAGTCTGATCTGCTGAACTTATGAGGTGGCGTGATTCTGCTGACGCACGACCGCCTATCGTCTGGCCATTGACGTTCGGCGTAGATGTGTCGCGCGGTCGGGGGACCTGCAGGTGCGGTGGTTCACCAGCGGCGTGGTGAACCTACTGCGACAACTTCGAAGCTATGTCGTTTTCTTGTTGACCCGAGTGCGTTCTGAATCTGCCCGGTGTCCCTGAGCGTACAGCTTTCGGGGGGCGGCTTCCGTAGGGTGGAAGCTGCCCGCCGAAAAATGGGACCGTGCCTCTGTCTTTAGTTCACGAGTCCCTTGAGGTAGCGATAGCTGGAAGCGAGGCAGTCGAACGGATCCCGGGGGAAATTGTCCAGTTCGACAGCATAATAAGCTGTTCCTGCTTCTTCGCATGCGGGAACAATATGCTCCCAGTCTATGTTTCCCTCTCCGATAGGCGCTATAAAGGGGCCTTCTTCAACGTCCACGGCTTTATCCTTTAAGTGGATCACCGGCACGCGGTCATGGCAGCGTTCGATGATACGAACGGGGTTGACGCCTCCGTGAACAGCCCAGAACGTATCAAGTTCGATCATGAGGTCTGCCGGCCCTTCGTCGATGAGGATATCTTCAAGACGAGGGCCACCGGGTGAGGTGCGGGCGAATTCTTTGCTGTGATTGTGATGGCCGAATCTGATTCCGGCCTGCTTCAATTTTTCTATGACAGGAGTTGCGTCCTGGAGAAACTTCCTGTAACCCTCCGCTGTATGGCCATAATCGGGAGGGATGCTGCCGATTGCGCAAAAGTCACAGTCGAAGGTCTTATGGAACTCGATTTCTTTGTCTGTGTTGTGCATCAAATCGTCCCAGGAGCGATGCGTGGCGATGCACTTTAAGCCGGTGGCTTCAAGAAGCTTTCTGGCATCTTCCGGTGTGACTTCCGGGTTGTCGCCTTTCATCGCACCTATCGCGGAAAACTGAATGGCCTCGTACCCGATATCGCTGATTTTTTTTAAAGAGTCCTCTAAGTCTTTGCGCGTCTTCGTATAATCGCGCAGGGTAAACATTTGAACGGCCAGTTTACTACTCATTTTGCAGTTTCCTTTTTTAATAATCGGTAGACAATTTTCTGTGTTGGAATGCAGGGGAAAAGAATGCCAGATCCACCGGATAGCGATGGATCTGGCATTGTCTTCTATGATTTGAGGGAGCCAGCCTCCGTTCTCCGTTCAGGGAGCTTTGGCTGCAGAGACCTCTGACTTATTCCCTTTACGTTTTTTTCTTCTGTTCATGCAGAGAATGGTTCAGCTTTGTTCAGCCTCTATCACACCCTGCGCAGCCGCCAGGCGCGCTATGGGCACGCGGAACGGCGAGCAGCTGACGTAGTCCAGGCCTGTCCGATAACAGAATTTGACAGACTCCGGTTCGCCGCCATGTTCCCCGCATATGCCGGTTTTCAGGTCGGAGGTCGTGGAGCGGCCTTTTTCCACAGCCATGTCCACCATTTCACCGATGCCTTCCTGATCCAGGACTTGGAAGGGATCTTTTTCATAAATGCCCATCTTTACATAGTCCCGCAGGAAGCCACCCGCGTCGTCACGACTGAAACCGCATCCCATCTGCGTCAAGTCGTTGGTGCCGAAGCTGAAGAAATCGGCATGCTCGGCCACTTTATCCGCAGTAACTGCGGCCCTCGGGACCTCAATCATTGTGCCGATCTTGTAGGGGACTTCATCCCGGTTGGCACCTTTTTCTTCAAAGATCGACTCAATGACTTTTTCGGCCCGCTCTCTGGCGATACGCAGCTCTTCGGCGTTTCCGGCCAGCGGGATCATGATCTCGGGGTGTACGTCCACGTTCTCATTCCGTTTTACATTGATGGCCGCTTCGATAATGGCCCGGACCTGCATGTCCGAAACTTCCGGATACGTAAGGCCGAGTCTGCAGCCTCGATGTCCGAGCATGGGGTTTGCTTCCTTGAGTGCTTCCACTGTTTCCTTGACTTGGTCCAGTGAGACTCCCATGGCGTCAGCCATTCCCTGCTGTCCTTCCTCGTCATGCGGAAGGAATTCGTGCAAGGGGGGGTCCAGGAGCCTTACCGTGCATGGGCGTCCATCCAGAGCCTTATAAATGCCTTCGAAGTCCTGTCTCTGATAAGGCAGGAGTTCGTCCAGCGCCTGGTGATACTGGTCCAGGACTGCCTTGTTGTCCTGGCGGACCTTCTCTGCTTCTTCCTCATCATCCCCGGCAGCCTGCATCTTGTCTTTGGCTGCTTTTACTTTCTGGGCGACTAAGATCAACCGTCGGAAGCTTTTTATCCGTTCGCCTTCAAAGAACATATGCTCGGTACGGGTCAAGCCGATACCTTCGGCCCCGTATTTAATGGCGACTTCGGTATCATCCGGCGTATCCGCATTGGTCCGGACACCGATTGTGCGGTATTTTTCCGCAAGTTCCATCAGCCGTCCGAACGGTCCGCTCATTTTCGGCTCCACAGTAGGTAACTCACCCTCGTATACTTTACCGGTGGTTCCGTTAAGGCTGATGGAGTCCCCTTCCTTTATGACTTTTCCGTCGACGGAGAGGCGCCGATTACTGAGATCGATGAGGACGTCGCTTGCTCCCGCGATGCAGCATTTACCCCATCCGCGGGCGACCACGGCGGCGTGTGAGGTCATCCCGCCCCGCGTGGTCAGGATCCCTTCGGCAGCGTGCATACCGCCCACGTCTTCCGGGCTTGTTTCAGTTCTGCAAAGCACGACTTTTTCTCCCTGACTGTGCCAGCGTTCGGCGTCTTCGGCGGAGAAGACGACCCGTCCGCTTGCTGCTCCCGGGCTGGCGGGCAACCCTGTGGCGAGACTTTCTGCGTTTTCTTCCGCTTCCGGGTCCAGCATCGGGTGCAACAGTTGGTCCAGATCGTTCGGGGGTACCCGTAATACGGCCTCTTTTTCAGAGATGAGGCTTTCGTCGAGCATATCCATTGCCATCTGGACCGCGGCGCGCCCTGTTCGTTTACCTGTACGGGTCTGCAGCATGTACAGCGTGCCCTGTTCGATGGTGAATTCAATATCCTGCATATCCCGGTAATGCGATTCAAGTTTTTTCCTGATGTCGATAAGCTGGTCGTAGGCTTCGGGCATGATTTCGCACAGTCCGCTTATGCTCTGAGGCGTGCGGATGCCTGCCACAACATCTTCACCCTGGGCGTTCATCAGAAATTCGCCGTAGAATTCGTTTTCCCCTGTTGCAGGATTCCGGGTAAATGCGACGCCTGTGCCGGAATCTTCGCCCATGTTGCCGTAGACCATGGTCTGAACGTTGACCGCGGTGCCGAGCAGGCCGCGGATTTCATTGATCTCGCGGTAGCGAACGGCCCGGGGCGTGTTCCAGGAACCGAACACAGCTGCAATTCCCCGGTAGAGCTGATCGACCGGATCCTGCGGAAAGGTTTCGCCCGTGTATTTCGAGTAGCAATCTTTACAGGCTTCAAGGACTTCTGCCATCTCGTCAGCGGTGAGGTCAGTATCGAGTTCACGGCCGTGTTTTTCTTTGACTTTGTCCATTGCAACGTGGAGCGGGTCGAATTCGTTGCCCTGTTCGTCGCTGTCCTTTATACCCATTACCACGTCGCCGAACATCTGTACGAATCGGCGATATGCGTCTAAAGCGAAGCGTCGATTCTGGGTCAATTCGATAAGTGCATCGAGGGTTTCGTCGTTGAGGCCGAGATTGAGCACGGTGTCCATCATGCCCGGCATGGACAAAGGTGCCCCTGAGCGTACGGATACGAGCAGGGGGTTCGGTCCGTGCCCGAACGATTTTCCGGTAACGTTCTCCAGCCACTTCAAGTATTCATCTACTTCGGGTTTTATTTTTTCGAAAAGATTTTCTTTGCCGATTTCGTAGTATTCTTTGCACGCTTCTGTAGTGATCGTAAAACCGGGGGGGACGGGTACACCAATGGAGGCCATTTCGGCGAGATTGGCGCCTTTTCCGCCGAGAAGTGATTTCTGCGCAGCTTCGCCTTCCGCTCCGCCGTTACCAAAACAATAGACATACTTTTTCTGAGCCATAGCCTTCTCCTTTTCGTTTATGCTTTCACGTGATTGCTGTAATTGAAGAAATACTGCCCGATCACTCGGAGCGCGTCTGAGAACCGGGCCCTGCGCGGGGTACGATCCCGGATTGTGCCGAAGGCCATATCATGGCATGACTCACCACAACCCTGCGACGATCTACCTCTTCTTGTTCATCTGTTCCCGAATGCGCTTCTTGCGTCGTTCGAGGTAACGTTTGCGACGCGCCCGTTTCTGAACTTTGTTGTACTGTTTACCCATGCTCTTATCTCCTTGGGGAAAGGGTTGATTACACCGGGATTTGTCTTTCGACTTTTACGAAAGCTACCGACATTGGTAACATAGTGGATTTGCGGCAAAAATCGAGGCCTCTGTGGACAGCTCTACTGATCTTTACCGTAACTGTTGGTAATCCACTTGGAGAGGACTTTGTCCGGGGCCTCGACGGCGGCTTTGGGTATTGTAAAGGAAGTTTTTCCCGTATTCCGGCTTATGAGGCGGAGTCCATACTCGAGGTCTTTAAATTTGTATTCGCAGATTTCCTGCACGGGCTGACGTTGTTGTTGACTCAGTTCCACCAGTGCATCTTCTGCTTTCTGGTTGAAGGAAATGGATAAGCCTGTCTGTGTACTGAACTTCTCAGCGAATGCATGGATTTCCTGTCGAAGTTCCTGGGTCTGCTGGTCGTACACGCGGGCGCAGATGTCCTGTAAGGCTGAATCCGGGTCTTCCACCATCTCAGCGGTGACTTCCAGTCTGTTGATAGACAGCGAAGGTAGTTCGAACTTGAAATTGCGGAATAACCTCTCCATGACGGTCATCAGTCCGCGTGCCCCGGTTTTTTCTTCGGCAGCTTTCTGCGCAATGGCACTGATTGCTTCCCGGGTAAGGGAAAGATCGATACCATACCCGCGAAAGTCCCGCTCATACTGTTTCAAAAGGCTGCCTTCGGATAACAGGAGGATATCCTCCAGGTCCTTTTGGCGAAGCTGATTATAAGGAACCCTGATGGGTAACCGTCCCACGAACTCCGGCTCAAACCCGTAGTCCACCAGGTCATTGCTGTGGATGTGCTTCAGGTATTCGCTGTTATCGTCGGGTTCTTCTGTCTGCGCGGCGAAGCCGATCTGTGTTTTGCCGAGCCGTTTTTTGACGCGTTCGGCCAGTTCGTCGAAAACTCCGCTGACGATGAACAGAATGTGGCGGGTGTTAATCGTTTCAGCAGGCTCTTTTCCTTCCGTCTGCATGGACATCATGGCCTTCATCTGGCCCAGCATGTCTGTCTGGCTGACGAGGTTGACGTCCGTTTCTTCCATCAATTTCAGCAGGTTCACCTGTACGCCCCTGCCTGAGACATCCGGCTGTCCAGAGCCGCCCCGCCGGGCGATTTTGTCGACTTCATCGACGTACACAATTCCGTACTGGGCGAGTTCAGCATCTCCGTCAGCGGCGCGGACCAGGTCACGGACCATATCTTCTACGTCATACCCTACGTAACCTGTCTCCGAGAATTTCGTGGCATCCGCTTTTACAAAGGGGACGCCGATCAGGCGGGACACGCAGCGCATCAAGTAGGTTTTGCCGACGCCGGTGGGGCCGAGCAGTAGTACATTCGGTTTTACGTAGTCCTCTTCTTCGATTTCAGGGTATTCCAGACATTGTCGCACATGGTTGTAGTGGTCACATACAGCCACAGACAATACCCTTTTGGCCTCGTCCTGTGTGATTACGAAACGGTCCAGATAGGACCGTACTTGCCGGGGCGTCATATCGAACTGCTGGATGCGTTCAAGTACTTCGTGGGATTTGTCCTCAGAGGGCTCTTCGTCCGAAGTGTCGTTCTGCTCCGTTTCCTTCGCCTGATGCCCGAACATGGAGCCCATGTTTCCCTGGCGCAGAAGTTCCTGGAGTTGATCGCCGAGATCCTTATACCAATCGTCGTTTTTGCGGTCGTCGTCTTTCGCCATACGTTTTCACCCTGCTTTTTTGTCGTTATTCTCGGAAGTTGCTCAGTAAAAGTCAAAAGGCCCGAAATGGCCTCGTACGAAGTTTTTTACAAGTGGATCGTACCGCTGTACGTAGAGCTGATCGTGATGGTCAGCTTCACTTCCCGATCAAGGTATGTTCGTGTCACCGGTAGAACATCCGCCGGTTCCACCCTGTAGCTTCTGCTGCGGGTGCCGCTCTGTGTCCCGCTCCCCCCTGATTGGGAAATACAGACGGTGGATAACCATATCCTGCAAAAGGCGTTTAGCAACCCTGTGTTACCGAACGGCGGGATTCAGCAGTAGGCGGGCGGCTTCGTACTGCAACGGTAGTCCAGGTTATCTGTCATGTTCCGGGGGGTGGGTGGTGTCACCTGTGGTGGAACCGCGGCGGCCGAACCGCTTTTCGATCTCGCCGTCAGGGATGTTGATCATGGCGGGTCGACCGTGTGGGCAGGTGTAGGGCATTTCACAGTCAGCCAGGTCGCGAATGAGTTGACTGATTTCCGTTTTATCCAGTCTGTCTTCACGTTTTACGGCATGTTTGCAGGCTGCTTTAGCAACAGTAACTTCATCGGCCCGCTTCACAGCGCCCGGGCTTTCGCGCAATTCGTCGAGCATGTCCCGCAGTAGTTGATCGATGTTTTGTTGCGGGAAATGCGCAGGTACAGCTGTAACCAGGAAGGTATTCCCCCCGAAGTTTTCAATCGTAAAGCCCAGGTTGCCGAAGTGAGGGAGGGTGTTCTCGAGAAGGTTGGCGTCGGCGGGGGTAAGTTCCACTGTTGCGGGCATCAGCAGTGCCTGCTGAGCGCCGTCCCGGGATCTGGCACTGTTCAACAGCTTCTCGAAAAGGATACGTTCGTGGGCTGCATGCTGATCAATTATGACCAAGCCGTTGTGGCCCCGTGCAAGCAAATACAAGTCCACGTAGGTCCCGATAAGTTGTAAATCTCGGATATCATCGGCAGGGGCTTTCTCCGCCTCTCCGACCGGTTCGGCGGTATGGGGTTGAGGTCGGGGGTGTGTGGGCGTCCCGGATGGTTCTCCTTCTGAGGCGGCCGTGGTTGAGCCCTTGGCCTCGTTGTCCTTGCGCGCCGTGTCTGTGCCGGTCCATCCTGCCCCTGCCAGGTGGTTTTGTCGGGGCTGCGGCTGTAGGTCGAAGTTCTGTTCCTGAGTAACGCCGGTGGCGGTTTCCGGGGATACCGGGGTGGACGTCTGAGGCGATGACTGATTCTGCTGAAAGGGGGCAGATTCGGGGGCAAGCTGTTGCAGGGCCCGTCGCACAGCGGCGGCTGTGACATTGCCGACAAGCTTTTCTTCCCGGAAGCGGACTTCCCGCTTTGAGGGGTGGACATTGACGTCAATGCGTTCGGGGTCGATTTCCACATAAAGCACAGCCAAAGGGAATCTGCCCTTCATGACCAGGGTGTGGTAAGCGTCCCGAATGCCGTAATACACCGAATTTGCCGAGGCAGGGCGGCCATTCACGAATATGCGTTGTTCTCTGCGGGTTGCTCGCGTTACACCTGGCCGACTGACGTAGCCGCTGATCCGAATGCCGGATTCTTCGTAGTCCACAGGAAGCAGGTCCGCGAAGATGCCCCGTCCCAAGAGCATACTCGTACGTGTTTGTTCGTCGGTGGTATCGGTTATACTCAGAACCGTTTGTCCGTCCAGGGTCAACTCGAAGGCGATCCCCGGATTCGCGAGTGCATGCAGCAGAACGGTTTCCTGGATGTGCGCATTCTCTGTTTTCGGCGTTCGAAGGAATTTTCTGCGGGCTGGCAGATTGTAAAACAGTTTCTTTACTTTAATGGTGGTTCCGGCGGGAGCGCCGCATGCCTGCACGTCCCGCAGTGTACCGCCATCCACGTTCAGCTGAACGCCTTCGACATCATCCGTTCTGCGGGTCTGAAGTTCAAACCGGCTCACTGCGCTGATGCTCGCCAGGGCTTCTCCCCGGAACCCGAGCGAGCCTATACGTTTCAGGTCTTCTGCCTGGCGGATTTTGCTGGTGGCATGGGCCTGGATCGCCAGCATTGCGTCATCCCGGTCCATGCCTGCTCCGTTATCGGTTACCTGAATCAGGTTGCGGCCTCCCTGACGTGCGTGTACGGCGATGCGAGTTGCTCCAGCGTCAATAGCGTTTTCGATCAACTCCTTCACTACTGACGCAGGGCGTTCTACCACTTCGCCGGCTGCGATCCGGTTTGATACGTTTTCAGGGAGTATTCGGATGTCACTCATATGTTCCCGCCGTGACTCGGATCAATTCTGTTGGACAGCAGTTGGTTTCATGTGCTGGATAGTTATATTGTCTGTACTTTTTCCGATGATGCGGTTTTCAGTTTAAAACGAAGAGTTGTTTTAAGGTAAGATATCCTCCTCAGCCAGTTGAACAGAGATTATACCTGATAAAATACCCGGGAACTCAAGTGAGTACGCTGTGACTCTAGGGCGGGAGGAGGTTTCCTTGAAAAAGTCGTAGCTGAGAACTCCTGCTTTAAAAAACAGCGTGCAACTGCGTCTGATATCTGAAATGGTGAGCGGGTGCGTTGTCTGTAGCAAGGCATTCCGTTTTCGGAAAATTCTGACGCCATCTGCGAAGCTCGACGGAACGAAGAACATTTGGTGAATTACATGCAGGTAAGATTTTTATGGCGGAAAAGAAGGTGGAGATTTCTCATCGGCGCCCTTTGTCTGCTTTGTAGTCTGCTATGGGGGCAGTTCTCTGTAGAGGCGCAAGGGGTAACACCTGTCCAGGCACAAGTTGCGGCAGAAAGTACACCGGTGGTTTTGAATGCCGTTCAGAAGGTGTTCGAGGTCGTGCTGTCAAGTGTGGAGGTTGTGAAACTGCCGTTAGGTATAGCGGAAGCCGCCTTAAGCCCGCTTCCTGGTCTTTCATTCGCAAACGGAATGAAGAGCATATACAATGGGATAAAGGTGCCCTTCGAGATTGTGGGGGCGGTACTGCAACTTCCGATCAGTACAATCCAGAACGTTGCCGGACAATTGTTGTCCAAACGTACACCGGTTGTTTCTTCAGGTGCTTATGGCTGTTGAACTCCATTGCTGTTCGATGTCGAATCCGGAAGCAGGAGTGCCGTGCGATTTTCCCGTGCCCGCGCGTTATCGAGGCATTGCGCTGCCCGGTGTGGGTGGTGTAGATCTCTGGTGCGCGGAGGATGCCGCGGAACTGCTTGACATGGTGCGGTACAGGGAGGAATTCAAGCAGAAGAATGAGTTGATGCCGTACTGGGGCGAGATCTGGACCTCTGCCTATTTGCTTGCTTTGGTGTTTGCTTTGGGCCGGATACCTTTGAGAGGTGACGAAAAAGTCGTTGAGATAGGGGCAGGTACCGGTTTACCGGGGGTGGTTCTTGCCAAACTGGGCTGCAGCGTTACGCTGACGGATGTTGCCGAAGATGCCCTGCGGATCCTGCAGATTCATTGCCGGGAAAACGGGCTTGACGCTACTGAACGGTGCACTGTGCGGGAGCTGGATATATTTCATCCGCACGAAACGCGGGATATCGCGCGGTCTTACGATCTGCTCATAGGGGCTGATGTGCTGTTTGAAAAGCGAATGGGTGCTGCTGTCAGCAGGACGCTCGAGCATTTGCTTTCGGCCGAAGGGGAAGCAATAATTGCAGACCCGTGCCGGGAAACTGCCTCCTCGTTCTTTGAGGTTCTGGAACGGGATGGATGGCGGTACACAGAAGTTCGATACCCGTGTGAGGATTTAGAAGCCCTGGGTATATCTGACCCGAAGGCGCCTTGCCGGCTTATCCGAGTGCGCCGGCGGTGGGCTGAAACAGCGTTTTGAGCAAGGGGCAGAGATATTCGACAGATAGTGCCGGGAAGTGATTCTTTTATAAGGCATTATAGCTTGTGATGAGAGTGCTTAACGGTTAAAAGGAACGTTCAGGATACAGGTGAGATATGCTTTTTTCAGAGCGAAGAAAGGTGGCTGATTTTATGCGGAGGTTGTATCGGCAGGGATTGACGACTGCCTCCGGGGGTAATATTTCCAGCCGAGTTGACGGAGGGCGGATTGTCCTGACACCGTCCCAGACCGATAAAGGGTGTATGCGTGGGGAAGACGTGGGTGTGCTTGGTCCTGACGGGGCCAATCTGACGCCGGCGTTGAAGCCAAGTATTGAGACCTCGCTTCACCGGGAAATCTATCGGCGGAGTGCACGTGTAAATGCTGTGGTGCATGCGCATCCTGTAACGGCCTCAGCATTGTCGGCAACCGGCAGACAGATAAACACGCATTTGATCTGCGAAGCCTACGCTGTAGCGGGCGACCCAGTCAAGGTTCCCTATGCCTGTATGGGCAGTGACGAACTTGCTGATATGGTTTGTGCGGCTACCGAAAGGGCGTCGTGTGTTGTTATGGAAAACCACGGAGCTCTGACCATCGGCGGCAGCCTTCTGGAAGCTTTCAACCGGATGGAAGTGCTGGAAACGGCGGCGAAACAAACGGTTCTCACGGATCTTACTGGTGATGTTCAGCCTCTGAGCGGAGAGCAGCTGAGCGCGCTGGATGAACTGCTGGGGCGCGGTTAAACCAGCAACGTGTCCTGAAGCGGGCATTTTTGTCCGGAATTTTCTCTGTTCAATTGTCCAACTGTGAGGGGGTTTTGAAACCTGATAGACTGAAACGATTTTTCCTGCCACGGATGACGAGTCGGCGCATTATCCGCCTCGTGGCCGTGGGGACGGCGGCGTATATCCTGTTCGGACACATCTGTATCCCTATGCGGATACGGGGGCGGAGCATGCTTCCTACGTATTCTGCCCGAGGGGTTGCGTGCTGCTGGACGCCTGCGTACTGGTTTTCTGAGCCGCAGCGGGGGGATGTTGTGGTGATCAGGATGGCAGGCAGGGAAGTCATGATGCTTAAACGTGTGGTTGCGGTTGAAGGAGATACAGTGGCATTTCGGGATGGTGTCCTTTATGTGAATGGTGAACCGCAGAAGGAGCCTTATGTCAAACACAGATCCCGCGAATGGAACCTTCCGGCACGGAAGGTCAACGAAGGATACATTTATGTGGTCGGCGACAATCGGGGGATGGCGATGGAGGAGCACGTTTTCGGCCGGACAAGCGAAAAGCGCATCGTAGGAGTACCGTTGTGGTGAGACGGAAATGGATCATGGTGTCATGTGTTATTGCAGTTGCCGTGGCTGGGACTGTGCTTCTGCTGAGCAAAGGGCCGAAAGCAAAGATACGCCGAGCCTGTAAGGATCTTGCTTCTCGGGTTTCTGCAGTTTCTGAGGGCGAGGGGGAGCAGAAGAGGGCATTGAAGGCTTTCGGGCTGCGAAAATACTTCGCCGCGGAATGTGAATTGGCTCTCCGGAATTTTGAACACAACGGTACGTATACGCCTAAAGAGATCGCGGGGTCTGTAATGCGTATGCGGTCGCGGTTCGAGCGGGTGGAGGTGAAGCTTTATGATCTGAGCGTAACGTTAGAGTCGGCGCAGCGGGCCCGAGTTCACCTCACGGCACGCGTCGAGGTTAAACGTTCCGGCGGACAGGCGGTACGCAGCGAAGCCCGGGAACTCCTCTGTTCTGTGCAGAAAGAGGAAGGGGAGTGGAAATTTACTCGTTTCGAGGAAGTGGCTGTGCTGCGGAAGTAGAACCGGGATGCGTGAGCGGGCGTAACGAGCAGGAGAAATTATCCGCTTGATCTTAATTTTCAGGTGGATCAGCCCATTTCCGTAACTGCCTGGAGATGTTCGGGGGCGTTTAGCAGTTCTTCTACCGGGGATTCGTCAAAGGTTTTGGGGTCCATTCGCGATGATTGTGTGAGACATTCCGTGATCAGTTTGGGGATGTCCAGCTTTTCTTCTTCCGTGCGAACATGTTTCAGTTTTGCGGCGGTAACCGGCTTGTCCGGTGCAAATACCGTGCAGCTGTCCGGCGTTTCTTCGTTGGACACCGAGAGCGTGTCTATGTCTTTGGCGATTCGGATGGTTTCCTTCTTGTCAAAGGTAAGTAAAGGCCTGAGAACCACGAGATCCGTTGCTTTGGAGATGACCGTCATGTTCTCCAGTGTTTGACTGGCCACCTGTCCGAGCGATTCACCGGTGACAAGCCCCTGCGCTTCGTAAACACGCGCTGCGAGAGTGGCGATCCGGAACATCATCCTGCGGTAAAGAACAGTCCGCAAACGCGGTGCACATTGGTCACGGATCGCTTTCTGTGCAGGGAGCAGGTTGATGGCCAGTAGTGATTCGCTTCTCTGCCACTGGTTGAGAATATTGGAGAGGCGTGCTGTTTTGGTAATGGTTGCCTCCGGGGTATAAGGTGAACTGTGGAATGTGATAAATTGTAAAGGACTGCCTCTTTTCATGGCCTGATGGCATGCCACAGGCGAATCAATTCCGCCTGAGAGTAAGGCGATGAGTTTTGGAGATGTCCCGCTTGGAAGGCCGCCGGGGCCGGGTACGCGTTCGTAGGACACGAACGCTTGGTTTTCCCGGATCTCCACATCGATGCGGAGCTCGGGGTTGTTCAGGTCCACCTGCAGCATGTAGTGCGGCAGGAGTTGATCCGCGAAATGAATCTCCAGGTCCTGCGCGCTCATGGGGAAGTCAGAGTGGGTGATATGCGCCCGCATGGCGTAGCGTATCTTTTCACCGTCTGGTTTATCAGCGGCGTAGAGATCATACACTTTGGGGAATGTGTTCCGGATTACGGTGTTGAGATTGTCCAGCGTCGCAACGGTGGCAATCGCGGGTGAAAATGATGCTAAACCGAATAGGCGGGGAAGGGTTTCGTAGATACGCTCGTAGGCCTGTTTAGGGAATGCTTCTTCGCCTTTGGGGGGTAGAATAAAGATTCGTCCCCGTTGACGTCTAACCCGTACATCTGCTGTAGTGTGAAGTTTGTGTTGGATGTTGCCGGCTAAGCGTCCTTCGAAATCGGCTCGATTCTTGCCCTTTGTGGCGATTTCGTCGTAGCGGCAGAGTATGGTATTACAAGGAATATTTGCGGAGACGCCAGTCATGACTTGTGTTCCGAATAAGTATTTTCATAAGGGTGGTTGAATTCAGCTTTAAAATGAACATGGTCTAAGCGACCACAGGCGTAATTGCGCGCTTCTTGTGCTCCGGGATGGGGCCCGGTCTGCTGCGGATCACGCAATGCGTCGCTGGGTTACCCGAGTTCACTGTATCGGACAACCGCAATGCCGGAAAGTTCACCGATATGTTTTCCCAGGGCTGTAACGTTCAGTTCACAGGAATCGAGTATGACTTTCCACGCGAAACGGGGTAAGTATTCGCGTAATGGTTTCATCATGAGTTCACCTGAATAGTAGGCCACGGTTCCGAGGATGACTACATCGGGGTTAAATGTCATGATGTGAGTGCCAACCCCCTGAGCGAGTCGAAAGCAGATCTGGTCCCATATGTCCAGAGCTTCGGGAATTTCAGCTCGCACCGCCTCCCGGAGGCTTTTGTAGTTAAGGTTGTTCAGGTCCCCGCCGACCATCGGTAGATTCAGAATTTCATCGCGGGGCGCATGTTCCATCTGTTTTCTCAATCGGGTAGCGACGTTCTGCCCTCCGCAGAATGCTTCCAAACAACCACACATGCCGCATCCGCAAGCGGGGCCACTTGGATCCAGAACGATATGTCCCAGCTCCGCGGCGTTACCGCTTGTGCCTTCGATCAGTTGTCCGTTGGCTATTACGCCCCCGCCGATCCCTGTGCTCATGGTCAGGTAGATCATATTATCCTGATTCTGGCCCGCACCGAAATAGTGTTCAGCCAAGGCACCGGCGTTGGCGTCATTCTGCAGAGCTGCCGGTTTGTTGAACGCTTCTCTGAGATCCCGCAGGATGGGCACGTTCTCCCACGCCATGTTGGGCGATTTCAGCATTCTGCCTTCTTTGAGGTCCAGCGGTCCCGGGGCAGAAATGCCGCATCCGGCGATGCTGTCTTCTGACAGTTGAGCCCGGCGGATCGTTTCCCGTCCCACTTCCACCATATGGGGGAAGACGTTTTCGTAGGCGTCTTGAGTTCCTCCCTCTATACGAGCGTCTGCAAATATAGATCCGGAGGCGTCCGCCACGCATACAGCGATTTTTGTTCCTCCGATGTCATATCCTAAGAATATGGGTTCGTCTGTTTTTGTGTCAGCCATAATTACCTAAAGCAGTGAAGGGTTCTGTGAGTTTTCTTTCAGTTTGTCCAGACGTTTGGAAAGGGACTTGAAGTTGTAATACTCGCTGAACTTCTTCAGTTTTTCCCAGTCCGGTGTATTCCGTTCTAATGAAGAGAGATCGTCACAACAGTCATCGGGTAAAGTCGGGTTGAGTTTGATGACTTGCTGGTTCCGGCGCACGAGTTCACGATGTTCTGCTAACTTTTTGCTCAGCTTTTTTCCGTTTATTTGGTCGAGGTGCCGGAATGCGTTATCAATCGAGCCGAACTGCTGAAGCAGATCGGCGGCGGTTTTTGCGCCCACCCCGGGTACACCGTCGATGTTGTCGGAGCTGTCACCGACCAGAGCCAGGAAATCGCATATCGCGTTCGGTGGGATGCCCCACTTATCTTCCACTTCTTTTGCGCCCACTTCGTTCAGTCTGCCTTTGGTTCCGGGCATCATCAGGCGGACATTTTCTGTCACCAATTGGGCAAGATCTTTGTCTGAAGAGATGATATACGTTTCTTTCTGGGTCTGCTTGACGACAGCAGCGATAAGATCGTCTGCTTCATGCCCCTCGGCCTGTAATATAGGCCAGCCTGCGGCCTCAATCCATGCCTGAACGCCATCCAGCTGCTGTTGCATGTCGTCCGGCATCGGGGGGCGTGTGGCTTTGTATTCGGGCAGTAATTCCAGTCGTTCAGCTGGCGCTCCTTTGTCAAAGGCCACTGCGCCGAACTTGTGCGGCAACGTCTCCTCAATGCGAAGGAGAAACGACGCCACTCCGTAAATGCAGTTTGTCGGATCCCCGTGCGAATTTGTTAATCGGGGAATGGCGTGAAAACTGCGATATATTTGCGAGTACGCGTCGACGAGTATCAGTCGGTCGTTATTTTCCATTTTTGCAAATGATGATCAGGAAATGAATAAAAGCTTGTTCATTCTTCAGCTTCAAATTCGTCTTTGCCTACGCCACATTCTGGACAGACCCAGTCGTCCGGCAGGTTGTCAAAAGATGTCCCGGGCTCAATGCCGGCGTCCGGGTCGCCTTGATCGGGGTCGTACACGTATCCGCACACGAGGCATACATAACGTTTCATAGCTCTTTGCTCCTTTCTTGTTCGCTGTTGTGTGTCAGCTTTCCCGGTTTTTTGAATGGGAGCCGATGTGGGCGAAGTGTTCTGTCCACTTTCACACATAGTATAACTTAACTTTCCTGCTCTAAAACGCTTCGTTTTTTGAGCAGATTGTTAGGGCAGGGTGCTCGGGAATGGTTCCCGGCTGGTACAGTTTGGGTATTGAACGCCTGTTTGCGCACGTGCATCTCTTGACACTGAAGCTCTATCCCCCACATTATAACGCCAGGGATAGATGCGTTCTTTAAGACCTGAATCTGTTTAAAACATCTTAAATGCTGGGGGACGTTCCATGAGAATCGGTATTATAGGGGCTGGTCATGCCGGGGTAAGCGCTGCCCGGAAAGCGGCGGAGCTGGGGGCTGAGGTGACCCTTTTTTCTGCTGAAGACGTTCTGCCTTATTTCCGTCCGCGGGTAGTTGCGTTGGCGTTCGGGTTGACCGACGAGGAAAGCATCTGCATGCACCCGGGCGAGTGGTACGAGGAGCATGGTATTGATCTGCGGCTTTCGAGCCCAGTTTCTTCTATAGATACGACGGCGTTTACGGTGAGTACCCAGTATAGCGAGAACGAGGAGGCGTTTGATGCTTTGATACTGGCCGGTGGCGCACACCCCGTCGTTCTGCCATGGGCGCAGGGGTTGGGTAGTGCTGTCAGGCCGATGTGGAGCTTTGAGGGTGCGAAAGAGCTGAAGGGGGAATTACAACAAGCAGACTCTGTCGTCGTGGTCGGAGGGGGGCTTACGGGGGTTGAAGCGTCCCTGTATGCAGCTGAACAGGGCAAGTCCACAACGCTTATCGAAAAATTCGGGCATATGATGCCCTTGTTCCTGGGGGAGGAGGCGGCTGCAGTCCTGCACCGACAGCTTACCCGGCGTAATATTGTCCTCGAAACGGGGCAGATGGTCAACGAGGTTCAACCGGGACGGGGCCGATTCAGGGTTCTTACAGATAAAGGTGGGGAGCTTGAATCGCGGGTCATTATAAGTTCCGTTGGCGGAAAACCCGATCTGTCGCCATATACTGAGACTGCATTGGATTTAGAGTATGGCATAAAGGTGGGCGAAACCCTGGCTACGTCTGTACCGGGGATCTTCGCCTGTGGTGATGCAGCACAGCAGAATGGCTGTACAGTGGCCAATGTTCCGACGGCTACACTCCAGGGGCGAGTTGCAGGGCAGAACGCTGTTGCTTATGTTCAGAAGTCTTCTTTAGACAGAACGCCGCTGCCAGCCGTGCAGATGTCTCTGAAATACAGGGGTTTTCAGTTGCATGTGGCCGGTACAAAGCCGGAGGAGGGTTACGAGGAGGTATTGTTACCGGCCGAACAGGACGATGTTCACAGAGGCGTAGTGCTGAACAGGAGCGGCGACTTGATCGGTGTTCAGATGGTGGGTAGCGGTGAGGCGTTCCAGAAACTGACGAAGCAGTTGGGGGCGCCGTGGACGCATGTCGAGCTTTAACCTAAATTTTAGGTTAATCACCAGGCTTCGGTGAAGTTGTTGACAATTTTTCGCGCTGCGTTTTCTGCCGCTTGGCGCAGGCCCGCCCTCTGGGTTTTGGCCATATCCGGCAGCCGTGTTACAAGAGCTTTGCCGTTTACGTCTTGCCAATCAAGCACCGGTTCGGTTCGGTTGGGGATGGTCAGCCGCATTTTTACGTTAACGTCCGTCTGATATACTGTCGTCTGGTACTCATCTCCGTCATCATCACTCAATTCATCTTCCCGGATTTTTGCTGAACCCGCCTGGGAGGTGTTATAGCCTTTTATTGAAACCGAAAGTACGGTGTCTGCTTTTTCTCTGCTGGTTAATTTGACAGAACCGTCGCGCATCAGGAGGGATGAGATAGCCGTTCGCAGTTGTGGTCCTAACTGCGGAACGTCGCTTTCATTGTTGATGGGCGGGATAAAAACGGTATCGATCTGCGGATGCATCAGCGAGCCCGCGTTATACGTTCCGCAACCGGTGACGCTCCCGGCCAACGCCAACATTAGAAGGATTGTCCCGAAACTGGCAGCGTAATGGACCATTTTCATTTTTTATCTGCCCCTTTTTCGTCCAAGTTCAGGTCCTCCACAGGGCGCAGCCATTTCTGCATCTGCGCTGTTTCCGGCTTATCTGCTGAGGCTGTTTCGTTTCCGGTTTCTGATGCTTTGTCCGCATCTTTTCCAGGAGCCTGCGCTTGATCTGATTCTGTGGATTGTGTCCGAACCGTTTGATTGAGGATACGACGTGCGCGTTCTGCTTCCGGGGTATTCTCAAAGTTTTCGGAGACTCTTGTTAAGTATTCCTTCGCGGCTTGATTGCGTTGATGGGCTTCTCTGGTATAGAATCGGCCGAGGTCCAGCAGGCGCTGGGCGCGGAGGCGTTTGATTTTATCGATGAGCGCTTGACCGTGTTTTCTGCCTTTAGCGTCCGGTTCTTGAGCCCGCAGGTAATCGTCTATATGAGCCTCCGCCCGCACAAGAAGATCCCCTGTGCCGTTTTTCTCTTTGCTTTCACGGTACAGCAGCCGGGCCATCCGAAGGTGTGCCACATTAGCTTCCGTGGAGGAGCCCGAACGAATGAGCTCCCTGTACGTGTTTTTCGCTTTTTTGTACTGCCCTGTTTTTTCATAAAGACGGCCCAGTCGCAGCATATCGGCCCTGACCTGAGAACGGGTGGGAGCTGTTTCGGATACATATGAAAGGGCTTCGATAGCAGTTTCTCTGTTCCTCTTTCCGGAGAAGTGCTGCCCGTCCCCCGAACTTAACCGCCGCCCGATCCTGCGGATGCGTTCGAGTACATGAGAGGTCCTGATACGGGGTTCGTAGCGCGAGGCTTTTCTGTAAGCCTGAAATGCTTTTTTGTATTCTTCGTGTTGGAACAGCAGGTCTCCTTTCCTGATTAAGCACAGGCTGGTATTTTCAGAGTGTTCGGCGTCATTCGCCAGGCGGCCGTAAATGTTTGCGGCAGATTTGTATTTGCCTTGTCTTTCTTTTCGTTTTGCTTTGGCTATGGGGTTTACCGCTTTACCCCACCACCGGGATGTCTTGGTCCATCCGGGGTCGTCACTTAAATGAAGCTCTGTGTCTTCAGTGTTTGTTTCTTGGGACAAATCGTTATCGTCAGTTTGTGCCTGGGCAATTCGCATTCGCGGCGTACGTTGGTGCGTCGAGGTCGGTGACGAGGCCGATGAGGTTTTTCCGCGATGAACGTCTTCCTGAAGTTGCGGAGATGCTTCTGTGTCGACGGGGAAAGCTTGTGGGGAAGGATGCCGGAGTCGTTTTTCTGTTTGACCGTGGGCGGACGAGGGCGGCGTATCAGCCGCTGCTGCGAATCCAATGACCCCTGATAGCAGGAGCCCCCCTGTCAGGATATTTCGCCCGAAGAACATTATGTTCGCTGCGAACGTGGTGTATATGCTTATGGTTTTTGACATAAAGAATTTTCTCATGATTGGCCGGAAACAGCGGGTCACAATAAATTTTCGTGAACCCCTTATTCGTTAAAAACTATACCAGTTCAACTATTCTTTGCCGGTTGGAAGGCATGGCGGGGCGTGGGGGCATCGGAAGAAAGAGGTCGAACAGCTCGAACGTAAATGTTCGGTTTAAACAGGTATGAACCGAACGTGAATATTTTTCATGGAGGAGCGCCTCTTCTTGTCTGTCTGTGACACCGGATATAGCATCCCGCGGTTCGCAGTGTATATATCGTCACGCAGATTCTGCGCTTTTTGAATCAAGGTACTGCAATGCTGCGCAGAAGCGCTCTTACAGAAATCCGGGAGGAGAACCGGAGGAAAAGCGATATACCCTGTATCTCCCTATCACGGCACTAGTTTTGCTCATTGCCGGAATCATCATTGCTCTTATCTGCCTGACGAAGTTTTCTGATATACTTTTTGGCAATTTTATGATCAGATTCAACGTCGAGTACTTTCCGGTACCAGGCAATGGCCTTCTCAGGCTTCTCCATGTGGCGGTAGCAATGGCCGAGAACTTTCCTTGTTTCTGCATGCATGCCATCGTCCTGTGCCAGCTTGTTCGCCTGTTTTAAGTAATCTGTGACAAATCGGTAGATTTCAGGGCGGTGATTCTGGGCCACTGGCATCATCGTCGTCGCGGCTTCAAAGTAATATTCAGGGTTTTTACTGTTCGGGACTTTTCCCTGGCGTAAAACGCGTATGGCCTTTTTTATGCCTCCCTTGCCGTCAGGCATGTCTTCTGGACTCTTCTTCCAGGTTACCCATTTGGACCATAAGAGCCAGGCAATGGTGGAATAGGGGTCGACCATCTTCGGCTGCAGCTCCACGCGTCTGAATGTCAGTTCGATAATGCCATTAAAGCTTCCCGGCGGATCGTCGAGAGCTTGGTGGTGCCACATGTAATTGGAACAGCGGATGAGGACGTTCTGCTCATATACGCTCTCAGGGTTTTTGACGGCCCAGAGTGTGGCTGTTTTCATGTCGGTTTCCTGGTTTTTTCCGCCGTTCGTTCCTTTGATCTGGAAATCCAATGTCTGTTGCCGCGAAAGCCGGAAACCCCGGTCTGCAGCTGTGACGGTTTCGGTGGCTAAGACGGGGCGCAGTGTGGCAGCATTCTGGGGGCTGTTTTTTCGTATCAAGTATTCGATGTCACGTCGAAGTGTTGCGGTTTGGCTGCGCAGGTGCAGTCTGTAAAGATTGCGTTCTTTCCAGCAGGGGGTAAACGTCGATTCCCATTCTCGCCGGGGGTTTTCTTCCAGCGAATGACTGATAACTTTCAGTTTCGGGAATTGCACGCGGATCTTACGCGTTCGCAGATCTTGCGCTGTCAAAGTATACTCGCCGGACAGTCCGGAGGTGTGGGGAGCATTGTTGCCGGCGTGTACTTCGGCTGCTGTCAGCGGACTCGCGCCCTGCAGCCCGGCGAGAACGAGGGGGATCACCAGCGCGGTCAGTTTTTTCCGGAGAAGAAGGCCTGGTGCTCGGGGCAGGGGATATAGGGATTTCGCAGCTTTAACGTTGGCCTGTGGTGAGGTTGTAGGAGGTTCTGGGGTGTATTCGGGAGGCGGTTCTGAAACGTGTGAAAAGAGCATGTCCTGAATTCCATAATTTTGTTTTGTGCCGTTAACATAGGCTAATATATGCCTGTTCCTGAAAGAAACCGCGCTAATCCAGTATCATGGTTTTGTTGTTATACACAAGGACCTTGTGTTGAAGGTGCAGTTTTACCGCCCGTCCGAGGACTTTCTTTTCAAGGTTTTTGCCTTTTTCTATAAATGATTGAATGTTATCCCGGTGGGTTACACGTTCTACGTCCTGCTCGATGATGGGCCCTTGGTCCAGTTCGTCGGTTGCATAGTGGCTGGTTGCGCCGATGAGTTTTACGCCTCGCTGAAAAGCTTGCTGGTAGGGCTTCGAGCCGGAGAAGGCGGGCAGAAAAGAGTGATGAATGTTTATGACCCGGTTCTGGAAACTTGCGATGAAAGAGGGAGAGAGAATCTGCATATATCTTGCCAGTACCACAAGGTCAACCTGAAGAGAGTTCAGCAAATCCAGCTGTTTTTGCTCCGCTTCACGTTTCGTGGATTCGGTAACTTCAAAAACATGGAAAGGGATCTGGAAAAAGTCGGCAATCGGCTTCAGGTCCGGATGATTGCTGACAATGGCCACTACCTCGGTTGGAAGTTCTCCGGCTCGTATTCGCCAGAGAAGGTCGTAGAGGCAATGATCCAGTTTTGAAACAAAAATCGCTGTCCGAAGCGTCGTATCGGAGAAATACAACTCCCAGTCCATACGGAATTTTTCAGCAAGGGGTGCAAATGCCCTTGCGATCCGCGACGGAGGAAAGTCAAAATCCGTAAGGTCCCATTCCACGCGCATAAAATGGACACCGGCTTCTGTGTCTGTATGCTGGTCAGAATGAATAATATTTCCGTTATTGGCAAATATAAAATGAGAAACTTCAGCCACGATACCTTTGCGGTCAGGACATGACAGCAGCAGAATGGCGTTGGACGTTTTTTTGTTCATGTAAGTGACATTCCTTCTTTATGAGAGACAGGAACTTTTTCTGTATCTGGTAGCGAGTTCGGCTTTTTCTGAGTGATCCAATGGAGCCCTATGGAAAAGGGGGGTGTCCGAAGCATTGCAGCTAAGTGCACCTCCAGTTAAACTCTATTTTGCGGCGGAACAGGCCTTCGTGTATATGGTTGTTATGAAAAGTGATCAGCATACCGTATCGAAATCCCCTGCAGTTGTCAATGGCACTGATATCACCGCTTACGTTTTCTGCGTTCCAGCGGTGTTCGGGTATGCCGCTCAGGTATAGAAGCCAAGCTGTCAGATGGAGGAACAGATCAGCATCCACGCATTCCAGGGGCAAGGTCTTCCTGGCCAGTTGTGTGTTCTGTTGGTATACCCAGGCTTGAACGGGCTGAGGCGGGCCATATAACTCCATCTGTCGAATGGCCTGGGTGAACACTTGAGCTAATGTTGAGGTGTTGAATGTCTGTACGCTGTCTTCCAATTCACGGGAAGGTTCCAGGTCTCGGGACGTGATCTGCTTTTCTGCCGATGTTTCCACAAGGAGGGTGTCGGAGTGGGGAAAATAAATCGTTGCTTCGTCAAGGAGACTGGTCCAGAACTTAATGGACGAATTGCACCATTTTGTCCCGTCTACGGTTATGGAGAATGTGCCGATGGAATACCCGTGATCCCGGTCGAGTTCCTGCTCTGCGAGCAATTTCGCCATAAAGATCATTGCCTTGTTTACGCTGCCGTAGTGTTAAAACCGCGAAATGAGCATCCACCGTAATGGAAGTGATGTATAGAAATATATATCGTTCAGTCTTCCTGCACATTCTGAGATTCGAATTCGGGAGCGAGGGAATGCCGAGGCAGGTTATTAAGGCGGAGGTGATAAGACGCCGGGGGAGGAGGTAAGTGGTTTTTTCTGCGTGTTGGCGGGCGCACAGATTCTGAGAGGAGTCATATTCCCCGGTGATCAACTGAGGTGAAAACGGCAAAACGATAACCGATGATCCAGGGGCGTATATATGTGGATTCTGTTCGCGCTTGCTGCGGCTTTTTTCGCCGCGGTTAACAGGACTTTGATGAAGGGAGCCACGAGCCACGTTAATGATCGGACGATTGTGCTGTGGCGAAACTTTTTTGCGGCTGTTCCGGCTTTGGCTTTGCTCATTTTTATCGATATCCCGGAAGTTGGAGCGGGCTTTTATTATGCGGCGCCTGCGGCCTGTCTTCTGGATGTAGTAGCCATTACGTTCATGAGCAAATCGCTACGGGCTTCCTCTATTGGAAAATCCGTGCCGCTGCTTTCCTTCACTCCTGTCTTTTTATTGCTGAGCGGCTGGGTCATACTCGACGAATTTCCGGAGTTGCTCGGACTTTGCGGGGTGGTTATCATCGTAGCGGGGAGCTATATCTTGGGGTGTACGCGGGACAATGCAAACATCCTGGACCCTTTCCGCATGATCAGTAAAGATCCGGGTGCGCGGTATATGCTCGGGGCGGCTGCATGTTTCGCCGTTGCCGGTCCCTTTTTCAAAAAGGCAGTTTTAAGTTCTTCTCCGGCATTCTGCGTTGCGCTGACGTTGCCCTTGTCCACTTTGTTCATTTTTTCGTACCATATGCTTTCGGGGCAGCGTTTGGGCGCGATAGCCCCGCACAAGGGGTGGAAACTTCTTTTGGCGCTGGGGATTTGTGTGTTGGGAGTGGCTCTGACAACGAATCTGGCCTTTGCTACGGGGTTGGCATCCTATGTGGTAAGTATGAAACGGTTAAGCATAGTCTTTAATATCCTCCTGGGGGCTTTTTTCTTTAAAGAGAAAGATTTGGTCCAGAATTTGTTTGCCGCTGCCATCATGGTCGCGGGCGCGGTCTTGATTGCTTTATCCTGAAAAACAAAAAGAGCGGCGACAGCGGACATTCACTGGTCCGGATATTACTTTTTGCGGAGGACTGCGAGGAAACGTTCAGGGTCTTCGGGGGCGAGATTGTAGCGTTGTTCGTGCTCTACAGTGAAGCCCCGTTTTGAGGCTTCTCGATGGGTGATGCTTTGTTCAGCGGAGGGGTAGTCGGGGCCTTTTAAGACGCCCAGATACCCGTCTGCTGAGAGAAGCGGCTCAGTCTCCTTCAGTACTTTTTTCATATCGCCGATCGCTCTGGTAACAACGAGTTGAAAGGCGTGGGCCAGGTCAGCTTTGTGTGTCTTTACTTCGTTGCTGCGGAAAGGTTCGACCCAAGCAGTGGTGCAGCGGGTGATCGATATTGCTTTTTTTAAAAAAGCGGCTTTTTTCTTCCTGCTTTCGATAAGGTACCAGGTACGATCAGGGAACCAGATCATAAGCGGTATCGCCGGATATCCGGCCCCGGCGCCTACATCTGCGCATAATTGCCCAGTCGTGGTACAGTGCGCGACTGTTGTTGCGAGCATAAGGCTGTCCAGAACATGATACTTCAAAAAGCGGTCAACGTCTGTAAGTCGAGTAAGGTTTAAGATTTCAGCGTTGATGCCTACCAAATGGCTGTATACTCTTTCGAGTTCTGATTTCATTTGCTCGTCGACTGAGAGACCGCGTTCTCTGCATGTCTGAACGAACCACTGCCATGATTCGGATGGGAAGGAATGTATGTGGAAGTTGCGTGGTTCGAGTTTTTGTTCAAAAGAGCTGCCGTCTGTGTTCTGTGCGTGTTGAGTTTCCTGTGTCAATACCCGTTGTTCCCTCTCATTGTGGTAAAGGTTTTGTTTTTTCATAGATTGAGGGCTGTTCTTGTCTTCCTGCAGGTGATGCTGTGATTGTTTTTTCCTTGTTGTAAACGTACCATTCACCGTTAATGTACGTTACAGTCGGCTGGATGCTATTGAACGGGAAGAAAGGACGTTCACCGCGCGACGAAGTTAGGAACTCATAGCGGGCTTTTTATCCGGAATGACGAAAGAATACGCAGTATTTAAAGAAGAATTGACGAACCGTCTGAAGGAAGATTGGGGCGTGCACGATGCGACCCTTCAGGATTCCCTGCGGAAACGAATATTGCGGAATCTGGAGGCGATTAACACAAGACTTACCCGGCGAGCGGAAAGGGAGGATTGGGCTGAAGCGCTTGAACTTGTATACAAACTTTCTGTATTTGCGGAGAAAGTGAATAACGCTCGCCTCCGCGAAATCAGTGAGCAGGTGACGGAAGCGTGTCGGGAAAAGGACAGCTTTCAATGCCTCGCTACATTGGAGCGATTCCATCGGTTGATTAAGGGGTAGATAAGTCCTTCTTGCTATCGGACCGGCAGAGCTCACTTCGGGTGACGACCTGAATGCCTGAGACGACAGGTTTGGAGACGGCGTTCCGCGGCCGTTTTCGTATGAGACTCGCCGGGTAAAGATGCGGCTGAAGCCGGAACTACAAGCAATTGCCTCCCCGGATATCTGAAGGTTTGTAGTACCGCCTTTAGGCGGTCTGCTGAATTCTTAAAGGCGGCGAGTCTCATACTGGGGTG